>NZ_JAEFCE010000028.1:0-58762 GCF_016406055.1 Vibrio sp. IB15 | reverse complement strand
GGGTATGAACTCGCCAAGTCTCTTGATTAACCAGACTTGTGATCAAGAGACAGCCTAAGTGGAGCCCTTTTCTTTTTAGCGATAGCTTATTTTATCGCGAAAGTTGGTAACGATAAGTGCCAACGAATGGCGCCAAGTCTGATCAACAATGTAGAGAATACGCCAGCTAGGAAGGCCGTCTCTGAATCGTGGCCCATGCGAATAGCCATAGTGTGGAATGCACCGCCGATGATACAAGCGGTCGCGTAGACCTCGCTTCGCAGGATCATCGGTACTTCACGGGCAAGTACGTCACGAATAATACCGCCGCCACAGCCTGTAATTACGCCCATGATGATGGCAACCAATGCTGAGTCTTGATAAGCCAATGCTTTTTCAACACCAATACCAACGAACACGGCTAAACCTATGGCGTCACAGACGGGTAGGATCCACCATGCCAAACGCTTGGGGCGTCTCACGATGATCATAGTTAATAAACAGGTAACGATAATGACCCAAAGATAGGTGGTATCGGTTATCCAAAAAACAGGAGTAGCACCCAGTGCCATGTCTCGAATTGTACCTCCGCCAATAGCGGTTACACTGCCGAGAACGGCGACACCAAAAGGGTCCATTTTTAGGCGTCCAGCAACAAATACGCCTGAGATAGCAAAGATGGCAGTGCCAAATAAATCGATAATATAAAGCAGCATGGAGTCCATGATACTGGTGCTCTTATTGTTAAAATTGTAGGGACAGGTCGGTGGCGAATTGTACGAAAAAACAGACTAAAAAGTTAGTGATTTTCTCGGACTCTATCGAAGTAATCGCACACTTGCTGGATAGCTTGCAAAGTTCTTGTGGTTGGTCGGTTAATCCAGTCTGAATTGAGCGACCATATCTGATTTTTAGCGACGGCTGGGATCTCTTCCGCCCACGATTGCCACATGGTTCCATTCTCAATAGCGTGCTGAGAAGTGAAGATCACTTGCGGTTTATTCAGCACAACTTGCTCAATACCGACTTGCGGGTAGGGTGAAGCGCTGTCTTCAAAAATATTTCGGCCGCCACAAAACTCAAATACTTCACTTGGCCAGTGTCCTTGTGCCACGGTGATAATAGGTTTTTCACTTAGCTGGTAGAAGTAGCTGACAGGCTCCGCATCTTTGTATTTTAGCCTTAATGCGTTGAGCTGCTCTTTGTATTGCTTAGCATTATTCTCACCGATACTCGGATCGCTGGCGTATTGGCTAAGTTGCTCTATATTGGTCGCGATGCTGTCTAGGCTTTTGGTTTTCGAGTAATAAATATTAAAGCCAAACTGCTCCAGTTTCGCCAGTTCTCTCGGTGGATTACCCGCTGGCCAAGCAAGGATAAGATCTGGCTGAAGCGCGATGATTTTCTCAACCTTGATACCTTGATAGTTTGCCACTTTTTCTAGCTTATCGGCTTGTGGTGGGTAATCACTTCGTTCACTCACAGCAACTAAGTTATCGCCTAAACCCGCACTGTATGCGAGCTCTGTGGCGTGAGGGGCTAAGCTGACCACGCGTTTTGCCTTAGTTACTTCGGTTGCAAGCGTGCTTGGTATCCATAAGCTAAAGCTGATCGCGAAAGTTGCACATGATGTAACAAGTTGAGAGGGTTTCACTTTAAATCCCTTGGTGAATAATGAGTAAGGCTAAGCTTTGTAAGAATATCCAAATAGCGATGCGTCCAAATAGCAGCTTTTGAACCTGTGATAAGTGCAGTGCGGATGGGGCGATTCTTCCGCCTAATTTTGCGCGAATGGCTTTGGTATCGTTGTAAATAGCCGGACCACCGAGTGATAGCTCAAGCTTATTGCCTACTGCTGTAATCAACCACGCAGGGCCTGGCAGAGGCCAAGAGCGACTTTGAGTTAGCATCATCTTAAGTGTGTGAGACGCTTTATCACCGCATACGATCATCAAAGCAAATAAACGCATTGGGATAAATTCAAGGATCGCGACGATTTTGATGGCTGTTGAGCCAAAAGGAGAGAACTGCTTGCGACTTGGTGACCAAGCTCGAGCTAATTCGATAATCAGGCGATACATCAACGCCGCGATTCCGCCTCCGATGGCGTACCAAAACAGCACACAAACCACATTGCGACCGTAGCCCATGATGATGGTCTCAGCCCCAGCTTTCCCAAGCCCTAGTGACGATAGTGAATCCGTTTGACGATTGACAATCGGAGCCAGCAATTGACGCGCAGTCACTTTATCTTCTCGGCTAAGTGTTTTAATGAGCTGGTTTGCCAGCTTTTCATTATTACGCCAATCAATGGCGAGCAGTAACAAAGCCAGTTGAAACAGCTGAGTCTGCCAAACCAAAGGTTGCAGTGCCAAGAGAAGAATCAGAGCTGGAAGTACCATTAATCCCCAGGCTAAGGTGCCAGAGATCAGGCTTTGGGAATAGTTTTGGTTGTTATTAACCTTGCTTGCTAAAAGCTCAGCAAACTTATGCCATAAGGTCGTGGGGTGTGCGGCATGAGGGATAGGTAGAATCAAATGAAAAAGCAGTGCTCCCCACATTACAAGGAGCACGCCATTTGCAAATACCTGATCAAACAGTGTTTGCATGCTTAGTCGCTTACTTTAGTAGGGCAACCATTTTGATAACCATTTCAGAAGAGCTTTGTGCTGCTAGTGGCAGGAACTCTTCAAAACTCATTGGTGATACTTTGTCTGCAACGTCAGAGATTGCACGAACAACCACAAATGGTACTTGGAACTGGTGACAAGCTTGAGCAATCGCAGAAGCTTCCATTTCTACAGCAACCACAGATGGGAAGTGTTTACGGATGAACTCTTGGCGTTCTGCTGTGCAAACAAATGCGTCGCCAGTACAGATAAGGCCACGAACCGCGTGCTTGTCTTCCATTTGAGCTAGCGCTTGCTCAGCTACTTTCATCAGGTTCTCGTCAGCTTTGAATGCAGCTGGTTGACCTGCCATCTGGCCGATTTCGTAACCGAAAGCTGTTACGTCCGCGTCGTGGTGACGTACTTCTGTAGAGATAACTACATCGCCAAGGTTTAGAGTTGAATCAAAACCGCCAGCAGAGCCCGTGTTTAGAACGACATCTGGTTGGTATTCGCTTAGTAGGATAGAGGTACCAACAGCCGCAGCTACTTTACCAATGCCTGATTGAAGCAAAACAACGTCAACACCATTTAGCTGACCAGAGAAAAAGGTACAACCGCCTTTATTAACTTCAGTAATGTCTGAAATAGCTGCTTTTAGGATCGCAACTTCTTGCTCCATTGCGCCAATGATGCCGATTTTCATGTGTAGTCTCTTAATTAAAAAATATTTAAACAGTAGAGCGAAATTGTAGCATGGATAAGAAGCGTCGAGCGACTGCCCAGAAGCACTTCTCATCCGAATAGTGTGGATTTACTCCAGTATTCTTTGTCTATTTGATTAGACCTTCGCTTTGCAAGCTAGCACGAAGTTGTTCTGCTCGTTTACGGTTCACACCAAAGTCAGAGTAGCCAGTGCGGGACTCTGAACGAACGATGAGCTTGTCTCCATCGACTTTTAACTCAAGGTCATCGACAAAGCGCATGATGCGTGATGTGCACTCAACACGCAGGTAATCATCGGTTTTGTTGGCCGTTTTCGCGCCCGGCAAAGTCAAAGCGACTTGCTCAATGGCATCAAGGCTTGCTGAATCGGATAGCTCGTATGCAGCCAAAGCGTGTTGTTCACGGTCATCTTGTGTTGATACGCAATTTGGTTTGTCACCACAAGGTGATGAAGTTCTGTTTTTCATGTCCGTAATCCCTTGGCTGCAAGCGGTTAAAGTTAAAAGTGATAGCGAGAGGAGAGCGGCTTTTTTCATAGTGTTTCCTATGGCGAATTTTAGTTTTAATTGTAGTTCTCGGTATTGGTTAATTTTCGATTGTTTTACGTATTTTTTATTATGCCGTTAGTAAACGTATCGAACTTAAAAAAGGATCCATATGCGGATCCTTTTTTATAGTAACGAACTGAGTAATAAAGGAAACCTAATCACACTTCTAGATAATCCAATATCCCTTCAGCGGCTTTGCGACCTTCATCGATAGCGGTCACCACTAAATCTGAGCCGCGAACCGCATCGCCACCGGCAAAGATTTTGCTGTTGGTGGTTTGGTACTGAAACTCTTGCTGGCCGGGTGCTTTAATTCGGCCCCATTGATCAAGCTCGACACCGAAAGGTTCTAACCATTCCATAACGTGAGGTTGGAAACCAAATGCCATGATCACGGCATCGGCTTCAAGAATGTGCTCACTGCCTTCAACAGGTTCTGGGCGGCGACGGCCTGCTTCATCAGGTTCACCTAATGCGGTTTTCACGACTTTAACGCCAGCAACATGCCCAGAACTATCAAGCTCTAAGCCGATAGGCTGGAGGTTAAACTTGAACTTCACGCCTTCTTCACGTGCATTCTTCACCTCACGGCGAGAGCCCGGCATGTTGGCTTCATCTCGACGGTAAGCACACACCACATCTGCCGCATTCTGACGAATAGAGGTTCGAACGCAATCCATCGCCGTATCACCACCACCAAGCACGACGACTTTCTTACCTTGCATATCGATAAATGGGGTTGGGTTGTCTAGTTCCATGACCTTGTAGGTATTAGAAATCAAGAATGGCAGAGCATCATAAACGCCCGGAGCATCTTCATTATCTAGACCTGCACGCATGTTCTTATAAGTGCCGACACCAAGGAAAACAGCGTCGTAATCATCGACCAGCTCTTGAAGTTGAATGTCTTTGCCAACTTCGATATTCATTCGGAACTCAACACCCATCTCGCTAAAGATGCGGCGGCGATTCTCCATGATACCTTTCTCAAGCTTGAACGATGGAATACCAAACGTCAGTAGACCGCCGATCTCCGGATAGCGGTCAAACACAACAGCTTTTACGCCATTGCGTACCAAGATATCAGCCGCCGCTAGACCTGCCGGCCCTGCACCGATGATCGCGACCTTTTTATCGGTCCATTCAACGTGAGACATGTCAGGCTTCCAACCCATCTCAAAGGCTTTGTCGGTAATGTACTTTTCAATATTGCCAATGGTTACTGCACCGAAATCGTCATTGAGGGTACAAGAGCCCTCACACAAGCGGTCTTGAGGGCAAACTCGACCGCAAACCTCAGGCAGGCTGTTGGTTTGGTGAGACAGTTCAGCGGCTTCGATAATACGCCCTTCATTGGCAAGCTTAAGCCACTGAGGGATGTAGTTGTGAACAGGACATTTCCATTCACAGTATGGGTTGCCACAGTCTAAACAACGGTCTGCTTGCGCTTTCGCTTGCTGTTTAGTGAAAGGTTCGTAGATCTCTACAAACTCAATCTTACGTATCTTGATTGGTTTCTTCGCTGGGTCTACGCGATTCACATCAATAAATTGGTATACATTCTGGCTCATTATTGGCTCCTTCCAATTATTGCGCTTGAACACGAAGTTCAGCTGAGCTGCGGCTTTGGTGGCCGAGCAGGGTGTTTAGATCCGCCGTCTTTGGTTTCACTAGGTAGAACTTCGGAATCCATTCATCAAAGTTCGCCAGAATAGCTTCAGCGTGTACTGAGCCCGTCTCTTCTAAGTGCTCTGCAATTAAGCCACGCAGATGTTCTTGGTGGATATATAAGTCAGATAGAGAAAGCGCCTCAACCGACTCGTTGTTCACTCGGCCTTGGAAGTCTTCGTTCTTATCCATGACATAAGCGAAGCCACCCGTCATACCTGCACCGAAGTTAACGCCAGTTGCGCCAAGAATGGCAACAATACCGCCCGTCATGTATTCACAGGCGTTGTCACCCGCACCCTCTATCACGGCAACCGTGCCTGAGTTACGTACGCCAAATCGTTCGCCAGCCGTACCTGCAGCAAATAACTTGCCTCCGGTTGCACCATACAAACAGGTGTTACCTATGATGGTTGCTTCGTTACAAGTAAATGCGGTGCCTTGGTGAGGTTTGATAACCACCTTACCGCCAGCCATGCCTTTACCAACATAGTCATTAGCATCACCCGTTAGGTAAAGCTCTACGCCGCCTGCGTTCCAAACAGCAAAGGATTGGCCTGCGGTACCATCGAGATATAATTTGATTGGTGAACCAGCCATGCCTTGGTTGCCATATCGCTTAGCAATTTCGCCAGAGATACGTGCGCCTATCGAGCGGTCTGTATTAATCACGTTGTAGTAAAGGCTGGTGGACTGTCGTTTCTCAATCGCATCGAGTGCATCATCCAGGATCTGCTGGTTGAGCTGAGCCTTATCAAATGGCGCGTTTGGTTCGGTCCAATACAGAGGGTGACCCTCTGGTGATACCGGAGCTTCCAGTATCGATGAGAGATCCAATTTACTCTGTTTTGCAGTCAGGCCTTCAACAGCCTCCAGTAAATCTGTGCGTCCAATTAGGTCTGTGAGTTTTTCTACACCAAGGTCTGCAAGGTGTTGGCGAACTTCATCGGCTAAGCCAGTAAAGTAGTTCACCACCATGTCTGGTAGCCCCTTGAAGTATTCGCGGCGCAATGTTTCATCTTGAGTCGCGACGCCTGTCGCACAGTTATTAAGGTGGCAGATTCGTAAGAATTTACAACCCATTGCGACCATTGGTGCGGTACCAAAGCCAAAACTTTCAGCACCGAGAATAGCGCCTTTAATCACATCGAGACCGGTTTTCAGACCACCATCAACTTGCAGGCGGATCTTATGACGAAGTCCGTTCGCAACCAGTGCTTGCTGAGTTTCGGCTAAGCCAAGTTCCCAAGGGCAACCTGCGTATTTTACCGAGGTCAGTGGGCTCGCTGCGGTACCGCCATCATAACCAGATATGGTGATCAGATCGGCGTAGGCTTTTGCCACACCAGTCGCGATAGTACCAACACCTGGTTCCGATACTAACTTCACTGAAACCAAGGCTTTAGGGTTAACTTGCTTAAGGTCGAAAATCAGCTGAGCCAAATCTTCGATCGAGTAAATATCGTGATGCGGAGGCGGGGAGATCAGAGTAACCCCCTGAACCGAGTATCTCAGCTTAGCGATTTCTGCCGTCACCTTATGACCTGGCAGCTGACCACCTTCGCCGGGTTTCGCCCCTTGTGCTACTTTGATCTGTAGAACATCCGCATTGGTTAAGTAATGTGGCGTTACACCAAAACGGCCAGACGCAATCTGTTTGATGCGTGAGTTACGGTAGGTACCAAAACGTCGTGGATCTTCACCGCCTTCACCAGAGTTAGAATAGCCACCTAAGCGGTTCATCGCCATGGCCAGTGCTTCATGCGCTTCTGGGCTCAGGGCACCAATCGACATCGCTGCGGAGTCAAAGCGCTTGAATAGGTCGCTACTCGGCTCGACTTGCTCAAGAGCTAATGGTTTCTCGGCTTTCTTCAGGCTCATTAAGTCACGTAACATAGCCGCAGGGCGAGCGTTTACTTGTTTCGCAAAAGAGAGGTAATCCGATGCTTCGCCAGTTTTTACTGCGGTTTGCAGCGTGCCGACCACGTCTGGGTTATAAGCGTGGTATTCACCACCATGGACGTATTTCAGTAAACCACCGTGCTCGATTGGCTTACGCTTAGTCCATGCTTTACGTGATAGGTTGTAAATATCTTGCTGGAAATCGCTAAAGCTTGCGCCTTGAATTCGAGTAGTTACTCCGCGGAAACAGAGCTCAACGATATCAGAATGTAGGCCAACGGCTTCGAAAAGCTGTGAACAGCGGTAAGAAGCAATGGTTGAAATACCCATCTTCGACATGATCTTATACAGACCTTTGTTGATGCCGTTTTGGTAGTTCTGCATCGCTGCACGATAGTCTTTGTCTAAAGATCCATCATCGAGCATCTTGCCTAACGCCTCATAAGCAAGGTACGGATAAACCGCAGTTGCACCAAAGCCAAGTAGTACCGCGAATTGGTGTGGATCGCGAGCGGTTGCTGTTTCCACCACTATGTTGGCATCACAACGCAGGTCGGTATCAGCAAGGCGAGTCTGTACTGCACCCACCGCCATTGCTGCTGGAATTGGTAGTTTGCCTTTCTCTAAACCTTTATCCGATAACACAACCAAAACCGCACCGTCACGTACTTCTTGTTCTGCACTATCACATACCGCTTTGATCGCTTGTTCAAGGTCTTGCTGCGCTGGATCGTAGTGCATGCTTAGGATCGAATGGCGGTAGTGCTTTTGATTCAGTTGCAGAAGTTGCTGCATGTCTGAGTAAAGTAGAACAGGAGAATCAAATGTCACACGATAGGCGTGTCCATCTGTTTCACAGAACACGTTCATCTCTTGGCCAATGCTGGTGGCGAGTGACATCACATGCTTTTCACGCAGAGGATCAATCGGTGGGTTGGTGACTTGGGCAAACTTCTGACGGAAATAATCAGTGACCAGACGCTCTTTTGAAGAGAGTACCGCCATTGGCGTGTCGTCGCCCATTGAGCCGACCGCTTCCTGTCCCATATCACCAAGCACGCGTAATACCTGATCGGACTCTTCGTTGCTCATTGCAAACTGTTTTTGGTAGGTTTTGAGCGTGTCATCGTCGAAGCTACGCTTACCCACTTGGTCATCATCGAGCTCAGAAAATGGTGTTAGCTTGTGAACGTTCTTTTCCATCCACTCTTTGTAAGGGTGGCGACTTTTGAGGTCATTATCGATCTCGTTAGATTGCCATAGCTTGCCACGGCGAGTATCTATCACCAGTAGTTCACCAGGCCCAACACGCCCTTTTTCTGCTACTTCATCTGGCGCGTAGTTCCAAATACCAACTTCTGATGCCAGTGTGATTAGGTTGTCTTTGGTAATGACATAACGCGCAGGACGCAGGCCATTTCTATCTAGGTTACATGCCGCGTAACGACCGTCAGATAGAACGATACCAGCAGGGCCATCCCACGGTTCCATGTGCTTGGAGTTGAAGTCGTAAAAGGCACGCAGGTCTGGATCCATATCTGGGTGGTTCTGCCAAGCAGGCGGAACCAGCATACGCATAGCTCGGAACACATCCATACCACCGGCTAGGAATAGATCGAGCATGTTATCTAGGCTTGAGGAGTCAGAGCCCGTTTCATTCACGAAAGGTGCTGCATTTTGCAAGTCTGGTAGCAGTGGTGAAGCAAATTTATAGGCACGAGCCTTGGCCCACTGACGGTTACCCTCGATGGTATTGATTTCACCATTGTGCGCTAAATAACGGAATGGCTGCGCGAGAGGCCAACGTGGTTGTGTGTTAGTCGAGAAACGCTGGTGGAACAGACATATCGCTGATTCCATACGTAAGTCTGCAAGATCGAGGTAAAATCGTGGAAGATCGGCAGGCATACACAAGCCTTTGTAGACCATCACTTGTGTTGAAAGGCTACAGATATAGAAATCTTGGTCTTCGGTGATCTGTTTTTCAACTCTGCGACGCGCGATGTATAAGCGGCGTTCAATATCACGCTCACGCCAACCGGCTGGCGCAGAGATAAATACTTGCTGAATATTTGGAACAGAATCTTTTGCGATAGGACCTAATACTTCGGTATTGGTCGGTACTTCACGCCAACCAGCAACGGTCAATGTCTCTTGGGCGAGCTCTTTATTGACGATCTCTTGTGCTGATTGAGCTTTGATTGGGTCTTGGCTGAAGAAAATCATGCCAATAGCGTATTGCTTGCCGAGATTAAAATTATTCTCTTCTGCAATAATTCTTAGATAGGAATCTGGCTTCTGTAGTAGTAAGCCACAGCCATCTCCAGTTTTACCATCCGCAGCGATACCACCACGGTGTGTCATGCGATCTAGGGCTGAAATAGCAGTTCTCACCAACTTATGACTAGGTTGGCCTTCCATTTGCGCTATTAAACCAAATCCACAGTTGTCTTTTTCAAGACTAGGATCATATAGAGCCATTGCAATTCTCCCTTTTGCTTCTCTGTCATCCAGACAGTAAATGACTAACTATTCATGTACTTGTTATTTTTTATAAACTTACCGTTTTTTAGCTAGTTCAACGTTATCCTTTGTGTTAACAAAACCCAGTGGCTTTATTTTCACCAGTTTTACAACGTATAGCTAATTGTGTTTAAGGTCAAGTTCATGGTTAATTATCATGCATAAACGCGATTAACCACGTAATAATCTAAAATACTCGATTGATATCAATTAGATATGAATAGGGAATGTTAATGATATTTAACATTTATAGTAAGGGCGCATCTGTAGTAACAAAATGCCAGATAGAAAAAAGGCTAGCATCGAGTGCTAGCCAAATATAAAAGTTAGGAAGGGTGTTGCTTTTCCTCTAGGCTAACGTCATTGACGTTAGCCCGAGAAATATTATGCGGAAAGCATGAGTGAATCGGCTTTCGCTTCTAGGTTTGAGTTGCCCATTAAGAAGTCATCAATCGCAATTGCACATTCACGACCTTCGTTAATGCAGCGAACGACTAGAGACTGACCTGTACGCATATCACCAGCGGCAAAAACGCCTTTCTGGTTGGTTGCGTAACCTTCAGAAGCAACGTTACCGCGCTCGTCCAGTTTGATATCAAGTTGAGCAAGTACACCGGTTGGCTCTGGGTGTAGGAAACCCATCGCTAGGAATGCTTGGTCACATGGAATCACACGCTCTGAGTTTGCTACTTCGTCAAAAGTAGGGCGCTCACCTGGCGCTGCGTCTTTCCACACGATATCGGCGATACGTAGACCGGTCACTTCGCCTTGATCGTTACCGATGAACTCTTTAGTCAAGATGTTCCAGTGACGTTCACAGCCTTCTTCGTGAGAAGTCGTGGTCTTCATGATCATCGGGTATTGAGGCCAAGGCATGTTTGCTGGACGCTTCTCTGGTGGGATCGGCATGATCTCAACCTGAGTAATGCTCGCTGCTTTGTGACGGTTTGATGTACCCACACAGTCAGAGCCAGTATCACCGCCACCGATAACCACAACGTGCTTATCTTTAGCGTGAATCTCTTCACCTTTTAGGTCCATGTCGTTTGCGCGGCGGTTGTTTTGGCCAAGGAATTCCATAGCAAAATGAACGCCTTTCAATTCACGACCTGGGATTGGTAGGTCACGAGGAACCGTAGAACCACCGGTTAGCAATACCACATCAAACTCTTGGCGTAGCTGCTGAGCGTTAACATCAACACCAATGTGTTGATTCACTTTAAACTCAACGCCAGCTTCAGCCATTAGGTTGATCTTACGATCAATCACGTCCATGCCTAGTTTGAAATCTGGGATACCGAAACGCAGTAGGCCGCCAACTTTCTCGTCACGTTCAAAGACCGTTACCGAGTGACCAGCGCTGTTTAGCTGCTCAGCTGCGGCTAGACCTGCAGGGCCAGAGCCAACAATCGCTACGGTTTTGCCTGTGCGAGAGCGAGGCGTTTTTGGTTTTGCGTACCCTTCACGGTACGCAGTTTCTACAATCGTTTTCTCGATATTACAGATGGTGATTGGGTCTTGGTTAATACCTAGTACACAAGCACTCTCACAAGGAGAAGGACACACACGACCTGTAAACTCAGGGAAGTTATTGGTCGAGCTTAGGATGTTCCAAGCTTCTTCCCAGCTGTCACGGTAAACAGCGTCATTAAATTCTGGGATGATGTTACCAATTGGACAACCGCTGTGACAGAAAGGTACGCCACAGTCCATACAACGAGATGCTTGAGTATTGATCTTGTCACCAAACTCTTCGTTAAGTACGAACTCTTTGTTGTCTTCGATACGAACCGATGGGTCGAGCTTCTTTGGAAGCTCGCGACCGTGTTCTAAAAATCCAGTAGGCTTACCCATTATACTGCCTCCACTTCTTCCGTTTGTGCCTGTTGTGCTTCAGCTTTACGCTTCTCAAGAACTGCTTTGTAGTCGCGTGGCATTACTTTAATTAGTGATGCAACACTTGCTTCAAAGTTGTCTAGGAAAGACTGAGCAACTTCACTTCCTGTGAATTCAACGTGCTTGGTTAGCATATCTAGTAGAAGATCTTTATCTTCTTGTTCAATTGGATCTAGGTCTACAAGTTCAGGGTTAAGCTTGGTTTCGAAGTCACCGCCTTTATCCCAAACATAAGCGACACCGCCACTCATACCCGCAGCAAAGTTACGACCTGTTGAGCCAAGGATAACGGCTACACCGCCAGTCATGTATTCACAACCGTGGTCACCAACGCCCTCAACAACAACCTTCGCACCTGAGTTACGAACACAGAAACGTTCACCAGCCATACCGCGAATGAAAGATTCACCTGAGGTCGCACCGTAGAAACATACGTTACCAACCACGATGTTATCTTCAGCAACGATAGAAGATTTTGCATCTGGGTACAGTACCAAAGTACCGCCAGACAGACCTTTACCCCAGTAATCGTTCGCGTCGCCTTCTACTTCGAACTTAACGCCTTTCGCAAGGAACGCACCGAAAGATTGGCCAGCGCTACCGTGGAACTTAACGTTCATTGGTTGTGGCAAACCTTGGTCTTTGTAAACCTTCGAGATTTCGTTCGACAGCATGGTACCCGCAGAGCGGTCCGTGTTGATGATTGGGAAGGTCGCATTTACAGCTTCACCTTTCTCAAGTGCAGGAATCGCAGCTTGGATCAACTTGCGGTCTAGAACATCTTCTAGGTTGTGGTTTTGTTGTGTCTGGTTGTAGATACCATCTTCTTCACGAGCCTGCTCAATGTGCAGTACAGGTGTTAGATCTAGGTTCTTGTACTTCCAGTGGCCGATATCGTCACGAACTTTAAGTTTGTGCGATTGACCTACCATCTCATCGATAGAGCGGAAGCCAAGTTCAGCCATTACTTCACGCAGACCTTCAGCCATGTATTGGAAGAAAGTCACTACGTCTTCTACGCGGCCGTCGAAACGCTCACGCAGAGTTTTGTTTTGTGTTGCGATACCAACAGGACAGGTATTCTTGTGACACTTACGCATCATGATACAGCCTTCAACAACCAATGCTGCTGTTGCTACGCCCCATTCTTCCGCGCCAAGTAACGTTGCTACTGCAAGGTCACGTGGTGTTTTCATCTGACCATCTGACTGAACAACGATACGGTTACGTAGGCCATTTTTCAGTAGTGTTTGGTGAGTTTCCGCTAGACCTAGCTCCCAAGGCAGACCTGTGTGACGGATAGAAGACATCGGAGATGCACCCGTACCACCATCAAAACCTGCGATAAGTACCACGTCAGCTTTCGCTTTTGCTACACCTGATGCAATCGTACCTACGCCAGCTTCTGATACTAGCTTCACGTTGACACGGCCGTTACGGTTCGCGTTTTTCAGATCGTAGATTAGCTGAGCCAAATCTTCGATTGAGTAGATATCGTGGTGTGGCGGTGGCGAGATTAGACCTACGCCTGGAGTCGAGTGACGGGTTGCGCCGATCCAGTCATCAACCTTATCACCAGGTAGTTGACCACCTTCACCAGGTTTCGCACCTTGAGCCATCTTGATTTGTAGCTCATCAGCGTTCGATAGATAGTAAGACGTCACACCAAAGCGACCAGAAGCCACTTGTTTGATTGCTGAACGCTCCCAGTCACCGTTTTCTTTACGTTCGAAACGTGCTGGATCTTCACCACCTTCACCTGAGTTTGACTTCGCGCCGATACGGTTCATTGCAACAGCCAGTGTTGAGTGAGCCTCATGCGAGATAGAGCCAAAGCTCATTGCGCCGGTAGCGAAACGCTTAAGGATGTTCTCGATTGGTTCTACTTCCGCTAGAGGAATAGAGCCTGCTGGGTTTTTGATGAAATCAAGTTGGCTACGTAGCGTTGCTGCGTTGTCGCCTTGGTCATCAACGGCTTTCGCATACTTCTTGAACTGAGCGTAATCTTTATTACGCGTCGACTCTTGAAGTAGAGAGATAGTTTCTGGGTTGAACAGGTGCTTCTCACCACGTTGTTTCCACTGGTAAACACCGCCAACATCAAGGATTTGAGCTGGGATTTCACGAGCTGGGTAACCAACACGGTGACGAACAAGCACTTCACGAGCGATGTCGTCGATGGTTAGACCTTGAATACGAGAAACCGTACCTGTGAAGTATTTTTCAACCACTGACTTGCTGATACCAAGTGCTTCAAAGATTTGTGCACCGTGGTAAGACTGCAGTGTCGAGATACCCATCTTAGAGAAGATCTTCAGTAGACCGCCGTTAACACCTTTACGGTAGTTATCGAAGAACTCACGTGGGTGAACGTTCGGGTCTAGTTTCTTAGTACGTTGTAGTTCAACAATCGTTTCAATCACTAGGTATGGGTTAACTGCGTTTGCACCGTAGCCCAGAAGTGTTGCGAAGTGGTGTGTTTCACGAGCATCACCCGTTTCAACCACGATGTCACACTTAGCACGTAGGCCTTTACGGATTAGGTGGTGGTGTACCGCGCCAACCGCCAGCATTGCTGGAATTGCAGCGTGGTTAGAGTTAACCGCACGGTCAGTCAGTAGGATGATTGAGTAACCATCAATCACGGCATCTTCTGCGTATTGGCAAATACGTTTTAGTGCACGCTCTAACTTACCTTGGTCTCCGTTTGCTTGGAATACGATATCTAGGGTCTTCGCTTGAAGGTGCTCGTTATCGATAGCACGCAGCTTTTCTAACTCAGAGTTAGACAGTACTGGAGACTCAAGCTCTACCTTTTGACAGTGCTCAGGTGTTTCTGAAAGCAGGTTCTGATCTTTACCTAAGTAAGTGTTCAGAGACATAACCATACGCTCACGGATCGGGTCGATCGGTGGGTTAGTTACCTGTGCAAACAGCTGCTTGAAGTAGTTTGAAAGGTGCTGCGATTGGTGAGAAAGAATCGCTAGCGGCCAGTCAGCACCCATTGCAGAAAGTGGCTCATAGCCCGTCTTCGCAAGAGGTAGAATGATTTCGTTCACTTCTTCAGAGCTCACACCAAACGATTGTTGTTTGTGGAGAAGTTTCTCTGGAGAAGGTTGGCTAAATTCGTTGCTCGCGTCTGGTAGCTTTTTCAGGCTAAGAAGGTTCTCTTCAACCCATTTCTCGTAAGGTTGAGATTTTGCGATGCCATCTTTCACTTCTTCATCAGAAATGATGCGGCCTTGCTCAAGGTCAGCAACGAAGATACGACCTGGTTGTAGACGACCACGGTATTCAACGTTTTCTGGTGCGATTTCAACAACGCCAGATTCAGACGCCATCACTAGGAAATCGTCTTTTGTCACTGTGTAGCGAGAAGGGCGCAGACCGTTACGGTCAAGAGTTGCACCTACTTGAACACCATCAGTGAAACATACCGAAGCTGGGCCATCCCATGGTTCCATTACGTTCGCGTGGTACTGGTAGAACGCGCGACGAGTTGGGTCCATGTTTTTGTTTTCTTGCCATGCTTCCGGGATCATCATCATCAGTGCGTGTGGCAGAGTACGACCAGACAGAACCAGAAGCTCCAATGCCATATCGAAGTTTGATGAATCTGAGCTACCTTCCTGACAGATAGGCAGTAGCATGTCGATTTCAGCTTGTGTGAATAGATCCGATTCTAGGATCGCCTCACGCGCTTTCATCCAGTTAAGGTTGCCGCGAACCGTATTGATTTCGCCGTTGTGTGCGATGTAACGGAAAGGCTGAGCTAGACGCCAACGTGGGAATGTATTGGTAGAGAAGCGAGAGTGTACTAGTGCTAGAGCCGTCACCATAGTTGGGTTTTGCAGGTCTAGGAAGTACTGAGGAACTTGTTCTGTTGTTAGCTGACCTTTGTACACCAACGTCTTGTAAGACATAGAGTTGATGTAGAAGTCATCACCGATATTTGAAACGCTTTCTAGGCACACGCGAACAGTGTAGTTACGTAGAACGTACAGCTTACGCTCAAGCCCTTCTGGAGTAATACCAGGGCCGCCAGAGATAAAGACGTGTTCAAATTGAGGTTCAGTGCTTAGTGGGTCAGCACCAATCATTGAATTGTCCGTCGGAAGTTCACGGTAGCCGATCACTTCTAACTCTAGGCGTTGTGCATTGCGTTCTAGAATGTCGCGACATTGTGCACGTTTGTGTTCATCTTTAGGGAAAAGTACAACACCAACACCATATTTTTCAAAAGACGGCAGTTTAATTCCAAGCTTAACGGCTTCTTCAAGTAAGAATTCGTGCGGCTTCTGTAGCAGGATACCTGCACCATCACCAGAACACGGATCGCAGCCTTGGCCGCCACGGTGTTCCATACGTGCAAGCATATCGAGTGCTTGAGTTACTACATCATGAGATTTGCGATTCTTTAGATGCGCAACAAAACCGATACCACAAGCGTCATGCTCCAGTTCAGGAGTATACAGACCCTGTGAGTTCTGCTCTTGATCTACCATAGATACATCCTTCCAGTTAAATCTAGGCGCAACTTCTTTGTATAAAGTCAGCCTTGTCCTTTTATATTTATGAGTCTAAACCGGCCTGTGTTGGCGGTTTGAATCCTTTCCGTATCTCGCAGGAAAAGTATTGCGAGAAAAACAATCCTTGGTGATATCCGTTTATTTTTAGCCACAAACTAGTGGTTTATATAGGTGGGAGTTGGATATCACCGACTTATTAGCAAGTTTTCGTTGTAAGAAATTACACAAAAATAGCCAATATGTGTAAGTATCCTACAATTTTGTCTAGGCGAATTGCAATGAAAGTTGAACCGTGTAGACCATTTTTTTCGTTTTATTTTGAATTTTATGTCTAACAAATGTGCAACATTAGGCAAATAGAGCGACTTTTTTGCATGTTTATTGATATTTGATAGGTTGCTCGCAAAAAGCCTTGAGTAAACTAATTGGTCGAATTTTGCAGGGATGTAATTTTTTTTCAAAAAAGACTGATATTCATTCTTATTTACTTGAGCGCTTTGAAAATATGCAATTACATGAGTTGGTCAATACTATCGGCCAAGATCTTCAACGCCGTTATGGCGAAAAGGTTCACAAGCTAACGCTGCACGGTGGTTTTAGCTGTCCAAATCGAGATGGAACCATAGGTCGCGGAGGCTGCACTTTTTGTAATGTGGCGTCATTTGCCGATGAGCAAACCCAAATCCAAAGTATTGCCGACCAATTAAAAGATCGTGCGGGTGAAATTGCTCGTGCGAAGAAGTATCTGGCTTATTTTCAGGCATACACCAGCACTTATGCTGAGGTGCAAGTGCTCAAGAATATGTACGAAGAAGCGCTAAAAGCACCGGGTGCCGATATTGTGGGGCTCTGCGTTGGTACAAGGCCTGATTGTGTGCCTGATTCTGTTTTGGAATTATTGGCTGGTTATGTTGAGAAAGGGTACGAGATCTGGCTCGAGCTCGGCTTACAAACGGCCAACAACGATACTCTTAAGCGCATTAATCGCGGCCATGATTTTGCGGTGTATAAAACGATCACCCAGCGTGCTCGCGCTCTCGGAATTAAGGTGTGTACTCACCTTATTGTTGGCCTGCCAAAAGAAACTAAAGCGGATAACCTGGAAACACTAGATAAGGTATTAGCGGTAGGAACGGATGGCATCAAACTTCATGGCCTTCATATCGTAGAGGGAAGTACCATGGCCAAGGCATGGAAAGCAGGCAAGCTAGAAGCTCCAAGCCTTGAAGAGTATGTCGAGATTGCTACTGATATCATTCAGCGTACGCCAGCGGACGTGGTTTACCATCGTGTTTCTTCTGCGGCAAGACGTCCTACATTACTCTCTCCGTTATGGTGTGAGAACCGTTGGCTGGCGATGACAGAGATAGGTCGATCACTGGATAAAACCGGTGCACAAGGCATTAAAACAGGCTCTGCATTCGAGTACACATTACCTGTTTTAAACGCGGCTGATTGATAGAAATGAGTGAGAGTAGGTAACAGCAGATAAAACCACCAAATAGTGGTAACATTTCCCTCACAGATTTTATGGTATAGATTGAGAGTAGATGGAACTGGTAATGACTTGGTTGTGGGACAGAGCGTATGGCTACGGTGTTTATATCGTTTTCATGTTGCTGATTGCTCTGATCTGCTGGCATCTTTATTCACGTTATCAGTCTCATATTGAAAAGTTACTTCTCTCGACGCCATCCCCTCTATTTTTCGTTGATGTCCGGACCGGCGAGATCTTGTATTCCAACCGTCAGGCAATGCAGTTGCTTGGTATCCGCCAGATTGGCGTAAACTTTCGTTTTCCTACCGTGGAAAGCGAAAATAGTTTCCGTCAATACTTAACCAATCACATCAACTCTCGATCATTTGCTCAGAACTCGCTTTGGGCACTGTCTGAATTTGAGTCCCTCAAGATCAATCTTGTGGGGCGTAAGATCCACTTTAGAAACAAAAAAGCGTGGATGATTCACGCATCACCTTACAAAAACACGAATGAAGAGCAATCCCAAGAACTACGTGAACTGAATGTCGCCCGTACCGCTTTGGACTCCCTGTCTGAGTTGATTTATGTAAAGGACCAAAAAGGTGAATTGCTAGCAAGCAACCGCTCCTTCAAGAAGTTTTGGCATGGCCGCCCAGAAGAGGGCACCTTGAGCGTTTCTGGTGGTGCACTGAAAGGGCGCGTTAGTGAGCGTTCATGGACAACTGACCAAGATGGTAAAAGCTGCCTACTCGAAACGTACCAAAGCGTCTTACTTTCTCAAGATGGGGAAAATATTGGGACACTTTCTATTAGCCATGATGTGACCGATTGGCACGACATGCAGCAACAACTACGTGGCGAAATGGAGAAGCGGAAAGACACCGAGGTGGCACTTGCGCAAAGAGACACTATCTTGCAAAACATCTTGGAAGCCAGCCCAGACTCGATCGGTATCTTTAATGAAAACATGGTTTATCAAGCGTGTAATAAGCCGTTTGTTACAGCGCTCGGGATCTCTGAAGTCAGTGATTTGATTGGTAAGCGACTACAAGATGTCGTGCCAAACAGTATGTATGTACGGATCTCTGAAACTGACCACCAGGTTCTTCATCAAGGTAAATCACTGCGCTATATCGATAAAGTGATGTCCAGTGATGGTGAATACACTTGGTATGACGTGGTGAAGTCGCCATTTAGAGACCCTGCATCCAGCACCAACGGGGTGTTGATCATGGCTCGTGATATCACTGAGCGTTACCTTGCAGAGCAGAAACTTGAAGAGGCGAACCTAGAGCTTGAGCGTCTCAGCTTTATGGACAGTTTGACTCAGGTTTCTAACCGACGCCGCTTTGATGAACAGTTGTCGACATTGTGGCATTACCATGTGCGCGAGAAGTTGCCGTTGACCATCATGCTTTGTGACATCGACTTCTTTAAAGGCTACAACGACTTCTATGGTCACCAACAGGGTGATGATGCTTTGATTCAGGTTTCGCAAGCCTTTAAGCAGGTACTGAATCGTTCGTCTGATTGTGTGGCTCGTTACGGTGGTGAAGAGTTCGGCTTTATCTTGCCAAACACGACTGCTGATGGGGCATTAATGGTGGCGCAACGCATTCATGATGAAGTGCTCAAGCTTGGGCTGATTCATGAAAAGTCGACCGTTTCTGAATTCATTACCGTCAGTATTGGCATTATCTCTTACGTGCCTACCCCTAATGATGAGATGGAGTCTGCGGTAGCGTTAGCCGACAGTGCGCTTTATCAAGCTAAGTCTGATGGCCGAAACCGTTCTAGTGTGCATCCATCGTCGATTCGCTAAACAAATTTATCACTGACTTAGCCTTTATTTACTTGGGTTATCTGTTTTAAACAATATAACCCAGCTCTCTTGCTGCATGTGATGTAGCTAGCTTACCTCCTATCTTCAAACAGGGTAGAATGTTGCTAGTCTTATCGCATGGAGCGCTAAATGAAACCCATGAAAAATCTCGCCCAGTATTACGTGGATCTACTCGTAAAGCTTGGGATTGTCCGCTTTTCTATCTTACTCGCCTTAGCGCTTGTTGCCCTCGCTGTTGTCGTGCAAGTCGGTATCACTCTCGCACTTAAAGGTAATGTTGATGACATCGACATTGTCCGCTCAGTATTCTTCGGTTTAGTGATCACACCTTGGGCCGTTTACTTTCTGTCAGTGGTTGTTGATCAGCTGGAAGAGTCTCGTCAGCGTTTAGCTAAGTTAGTCTCTAAACTTGGCGACATGCGAGAGCGCGACCAAGAGCTGAATAATAAGTTGCAGCTTAATATCGAGAAGCTTAATCAAGAAATTGAAGAGCGTGAAAAGGCCGAAGAGGCGCGTGCTGAAGCGATGCATGACCTCGAGAATGAAGTATTTCAGCGTGAGCGCACTCAGCTTGAACTTGCAGAGCGAACGGCACTGCTGCGCTCGTTTATCGATGCCTCGCCTGACCTTATTTACTACCGTAATGAGGACGGCGTGTTCTCGGGTTGTAACCGAGCAGTTGAGGAGCTCACTGGCAAGACAGAAAAAGACTTGGTGGGTTTGACGCCGTGGGATGTGTACAGCAAAGAAATCGCTCAGCAAGTTGTTGAAACTGATAAGAAAGTTTTTGCCGACAACCAGGCACTCACCTACGATCAATGGCTCGAATACCCAGATGGGCGTAAGAGCTACTTCGAACTGCGTAAGGTGCCTTTCTACAGTAAAGATGGTCGCCACCTTGGTTTGGTGGGCTTTGGTCGTGATATTACCGAACGCAAAGAACACCAAGAGTCTATCGAGAAAGCGAGTCGCGATAAGACCACCTTTATTTCTACTATTAGCCACGAGTTAAGAACACCGCTTAATGGCATTATTGGCTTAAGCCGCATGTTGCTTGATAGCCAGCTGACCAGTGAGCAGCGCAAACAGATGCAAACCATCAAAGTGAGCGCTGTAACACTGGGTAATATCTTCAACGATATTATCGATATGGATAAGTTCGACCGTCGCAAGCTTGAGCTATTCCCAACCCCGATCAACTTTGAAGACTTTGTTGTGGAGATCGAAAGTATCTCGGCACTGATGGCTGAACAGAAAGGTTTGAGGTTCGACTTAGAACGATTGTCTGATCTTCCTGTGGCTGTTGAAGTTGATGGTACTCGTTTGAGACAGGTGCTGTGGAACCTTGTTAGTAACGCGATGAAGTTCACCAAAGATGGTGGCGTGGTGATGACTGTTAGCGCCGATATTGATGGTGATTTTGCCAACATCACTATGGAAGTTGAAGACACAGGCATTGGTATTCCTGAAAGTGAGCTCGAGAAAATCTTCGCGATGTACTATCAGGTGAAATCAGGCACCGATAACTTGCATGCAGTGGGAACCGGTATTGGTCTTGCTGTCTCTAAACAGTTGATCAACATGATGGATGGTGACATTGAGGTAACCAGTGAAGAGGGCTTTGGTAGTACCTTCACGGTTTCGATTCGTGTGCCTGTTAATCATGATACTCAAGCCTTGATTAAGACACCTCGAAAACAGTCGAACCTTAAGATCTTCATGGTTGAAGATATCGAACTCAATATCACGGTTGCGCGCTCTCTGTTGGAGAGCCTAGGTCATGAAGTGACGGTGGTGATGACTGGTAAAGAGGCACAAATTGCCTTCAACCCAGAAGACTATGACTTGGTATTGTTGGATATCCAGCTACCAGATATGACAGGCTTCGATATTGCTCAGTACTACCGTGAGAAATACAGCAAGCTACCGCCATTAGTGGCATTGACTGCGAATGTACTTAGCAACAAGCAAGAGTACTTCCAGAAAGGTATGGATGAGGCGATCAGTAAACCGCTATCCGTGAGAGCGATTCAAGATGTGATCAGCGAACTTATCGAGGATGCACCAGAGGTTGTTGAAGAAGCTGAAGTGACCGAAAAGGTTGATGAAACTAAGCCGACTATTTCTTCTATTGATACCAGTTTGCTTGATATTGATATGCTAGAGTCTTATGTTGACATTGTTGGACCGAAGCCGGTTTTAGATAGCATCGTGATGTTTGAAGATATGATGCCGGAGTATATGGAAATATTGAACTCCAACATGGTCGCGAAAGACCAAGCCAGTATTGTCTCTGAGGCGCACAAGATTAAAGGTGCTGCAGGTTCAATTGGTTTGAAGCGCATCCAGCAAGTGGCTCAGAAAGCTCAATCTCCAGACCTACCAGCTTGGTGGGAAAACATTTCAGATTGGGTCGATGAGATTAATAACGAATACCAGAATGACATTGAAGTCTTAAAGAGTTGGTTAAACCAAAGGTAGAAGAATAATGAAAAAATTAGCATTCGCCGCATGCGTAGTGGCATTAGCGGGCTGTGCTGCACCACAAGTTGAGTGGCAGCAGGACAACCAAGTTGAAGTATCTGCAGCGACAGTCACAATGAAAAGCAACCTTTGGCACAACAAGATGCCAACGATCGGAGAGACTCAAGACAAAACTCTGCATGGCGCTATTTACCTAGAGTCAGATTCAGAATTACCAGCAACACTGGCGGTGGAGAGCGTGACCGTTAAGCAAGGCTCAGATACCTTGTTAGTAACGGCTGACGATCTTGATCTAAGAACGCACAGCGAGACTCAGTGGGAAGTCGCGTTTGTATGGCAGCTAGAGATCTACAGCGAAAAGCCGGTTGATGTTGCGGTTGAACTGAAAGACGGTGAGACGGTGAAGTGGCTGGTGGAGAAAGACGTTAAGGTTGATACGGTTTACTAACTTCAACTCAGCACAACAAAAAAGGGAGAATGCGTTGGCATTCTCCCTTTTTAATAACCATTGATTGCGCTTCAACTGTTTAAACACTATGTGCTAAACGACTAGAAACGCGAATCGAATTAGTCTTCTAGGTCACCACAAAAGCGGTAGCCTTCACCGTGAATCGTTGCGATGATTTCTGGAGTACCAGAAACAGATTCAAAGTGCTTACGAATACGACGGATTGTTACGTCTACAGTACGATCGTGTGGCTTAAGCTCACGGCCAGTCATCTTCTTAAGAAGGTCTGCACGTGTTTGGATCTTACCTGGGTTCTCACAGAAGTGAAGTAGAGCACGGAACTCTGAACGAGGTAGCTTGTAGCCTTCGCCATCTGGGCTAACCAGAGAACGACTGTTGATATCTAGTACCCAACCGTTGAACTCGTACTTCTCAACGCTGCGCTTCTCTTCTTGAACAGAGCTTGTGCTCATTGAACGGTTAAGAAGGTTGCGTGCACGAATAGTCAGTTCACGAGGGTTAAAAGGCTTAGTGATGTAATCATCAGCGCCGATCTCTAGGCCAAGGATCTTATCAACTTCATTATCACGACCAGTTAAGAACATAAGCGCTACATTTGCTTGCTCACGTAGTTCACGCGCAAGTAGTAGGCCATTCTTACCTGGAAGGTTGATGTCCATAATTACAAGGTTAACTTGGTTGTCAGATAGCACTTGGTGCATCTCTTCACCGTCGCTAGCCTCAAAAACAGCATATCCCTCTGCTTCAAAAATACTCTTTAGAGTGTTACGAGTTACTTGCTCATCTTCAACGATAAGAATCTGCGGGGTTTGCATTTGGCGGTACCTAAATTTGTGACGAAACTGTGCTAATAGAATAAATTCTAGGCAAAAACATAACATACAGGTAATGTATTTTTGATGATAACTTAAAGTTTTCAAAAAAACACTTACTTCCAGCTATCTGCCTTCCTTGAAGTATTGCCCAATAACGTAGATCCAGTACGCCTTTCAATCATTCTTTTAGTGATTGCAACGGATTCTATAATGTTAACAGCATGCTAACAACGCGAGAATGTTAATTCCATTCACTTTGTTGATTTACATCAATTGCCGTATCGCAACAAACTTTAATAGTATGGCTACAACTTAACCAGTGTTATGGTGACTATTTAGCAGGAAAACCAGAATGATTATTCGAGATAGTGATCACATCTCGCCCGCTAACGACCTGATTATGAACCAAGGAAGCTGAACGCTGTCCTTAGAGTCTAGTAGATAAATATGTTCAATCAACCTTGATTCAGTATTAAATTGAGCATAGGACAATGAAAACAAAGGAATAATTTTTAATAACAATATAAAAGCATAGGGGCTCGCCTGATTTCAGGTACGCCTTACTCACGGAGGATATATGCACGATATAACACCCGACTTGTGTGATGAGTTTGAAAGCAAAGTCACCCTACTTAACCTTCCATTACAGAACTTCGGCCAACGTGGTGCGTTCTGGGGAAAAATTGTAACAGTTCGTTGTTATCACGATAATTCGAAGGTTCGCGAAGTTTTAGAGACTGACGGCAGCGGCAAAGTATTGGTTGTTGACGGAAATGGCTCGTGTCAAAAAGCACTGCTTGGTGACCAACTCGCGATTCTTGCCATAGAGAATGGTTGGGAAGGCGTGATTGTAAACGGTGCTGTACGTGATGTTGGAATGATGTCACAAATGGACTTGGGTGTTCAGGCGCTAGGTGCATCACCATTCAAAACAGAGAAGCGTGGCGTAGGCCAAGTAAACGTGACACTGACGGTGCATAACCAATTGATTCAGCCTGGAGATTACATTTATGCCGATTGGAATGGCGTGCTAATTTCATCTGAGTTACTGCTTGAATCATAAGTGGTGAGTGATCCTCAGGTGATGTTTGGATCATAATTTATCCGTCGATATTAAGCTTGTGGATTAGAAGCGAAACCCTAGTCCTACTTCGACACCTTGCTGCCACTCTTCGTAATCAAGGGTGGCATGCAAATCCAAGTTGTCGGTCAGTTGCACTCGGCTTGACACCTCAGCCGCAACAGATTTGTCACTGTCTTCTGTTTCATCTTTATAGGTGTGCAAAGAACTGTTGAACGAGACCCTTTCTGAGAACTGGTAACTGACACCGCTCAAGAATCCACTTTCATGCTTCAATGACGCATTGTTGATTCGTGTACCGACGTAAACATCCACGTCATCGAATAAGCTGTACGCGTAACCGCTGTCGACTTTCCAAGTATCGAAACTTTCGTTGGATGCGTTTTGAGATGAAATAAAGAACTTGTGGGCCGAACGATCAATTTGACTCGGCAATAAAGGCAAGCTATTCGCAGAACAAACAACAGGCATAGCAAAGGCTAAAAGAATAAGTAATCTCTTCACTTCCCACTCCTGATGTCATTTATTATTGTTCTTTGAACGTTATCGTTCAATTAAAGCACAGTTCTTGTACGCTTGCTGAACAATCGATATAGCATTTTGTTATGACCTTATATGAAATTGATTGCTTTTCTCTGTTCGTTAATCAAACTGTATCTTCGAATTGTCGGTGCACACTGGATGTTTTATCACTGAAATGACGGTTTGCTCTGAAAAACGGTCTGAATGTAAAAAAAACGCAACTTTTCATTGACGTCTAGTGGTAAAAATTGATACACGTAGAGTAAAGCACAAGCAGAGAATTTGATATGCAGCACGTAAGCCACCTAGTAATGACCACAACCATTATTATTACCGACATTAACATTGTTGGGGCAGGCTGCTAAGTAACGGATTTTAAAAAAAAGGCCTGTATCCAACAAGATACAGGCCTTTTTTTGTACCATTTTTATGACTTATGGAGAAAGGGATGCGCGTTTTAAAGTTTGGAGGTTCATCATTAGCTGATGCAGATCGTTTTTTACGAGCGGCTGATATCATCGCTAATAATGCCCAGCAAGAAGAGCTAGCCGTTGTACTATCGGCTCCAGGAAAAACAACCAATAAGTTGGTCGCTGTTATTGAAGCTGCACTAAAAAATGGTGAAGCTGACGCACAGATTACAGAGATCGAATCTTCATTTAATGCACTATTTGCAGAGATCAAAGCGGTCGTACCTTCAATTGATGGTTCTGCGTTCCAAGAGCAGGTGGATACTTCTCTTGCTCAGCTAAAGCAGTTCGTGAATGGCATCAATCTACTTGGAATGTGCCCAAACCACGTCAACGCTCGCATCATCAGTAAAGGTGAGCGAATCTCTATCCAGTTAATGAAAGCAGTGTTGGAAGCGAAAGGCCAACCAGCAAGCCTGATTGACCCTGTTCAATACCTATATGCTAAAGGCGATCACCTTGAAGCTATGGTCGATGTGGATGTCTCTACACAGAACTTCCAACAATCACCACTTCCGAAAGGCCACGTTAACATCATGCCGGGCTTTACTGCTGGTAATGAAAAAGGTGAGCTAGTCACGCTTGGTCGTAATGGCTCTGACTACTCAGCAGCTGTGCTAGCGGCGTGTCTACGTGCAGATTGCTGTGAAATCTGGACTGATGTCGATGGCGTTTACAACTGTGACCCGCGCTTAGTTGATGATGCCCGTCTGCTTAAATCACTTAGCTACCAAGAAGCAATGGAGCTTTCTTACTTTGGTGCTTCGGTTCTACACCCGAAAACTATTGCTCCTATCGCACAATTCCACATTCCTTGTCTGATCAAAAACAGCTTTAACCCACAAGGTGCTGGTACTTTGATTGGTCAAGACACTGGCGAAGATAACCTAGCAATCAAAGGCATCACGACACTAAGTGACCTAACGATGGTTAACGTATCGGGCCCAGGCATGAAGGGTATGGTTGGTATGGCGAGCCGCGTATTCGGTGCGATGTCTTCGGCTGGCGTATCTATTGTTCTTATTACTCAATCGTCTTCTGAGTACAGCATCAGCTTCTGTATCGAGTCGGCTGATAAGTTAAAAGCTAAGCAAGTGTTATCAGAAGCGTTTGAACTTGAGCTTAAAGATGGCCTGCTAGAGCCAGTTGAGTTCATGGATGACGTTGCTATCGTGACCTTGGTGGGCGATGGCATGCGTACTTCACGAGGTGTTGCTTCTCAGTTCTTCTCTTCTTTAGCTGAAGTGAACGTGAACATTGTTGCGATTGCACAAGGCTCATCTGAGCGCGCTATCTCTGCGGTTATCCCTGAAGATAAAATTTCAGAAGCAATCAAAGCGTGTCACGAGAACCTATTTAACTCCAAGCACTTCCTTGACGTATTCGTTGTTGGTGTTGGCGGTGTTGGTGGCGAACTTGTTGACCAGATCCAACGTCAGCAAGGCAAACTGGCTGAAAAGGGCATCGTGATTCGCGTATGTGGTTTAGCCAACAGCAAAGGTTTATTGCTAGACAGTGAAGGCTTACCACTAGAACAGTGGCGTGATCGCATGTCGAGTGCGACAGAAGAGTTCAGCCTCGCTCGCTTAGCCGCTCTTGTTCAACGTAACCATATCATCAACCCTGTATTGGTTGACTGTACGTCTAGCGAAGATATTGCGGCGCAGTATGCTGATTTCCTAGCAGCAGGTTTCCACGTAGTCACACCGAACAAGAAAGCAAACACAGCAAGCATGGCTTACTACCATCAGCTGCGTGAAGTCGCACGTAACTCACGTCGCAAGCTGATGTACGAGACAACCGTAGGCGCAGGTCTACCAGTAATCGAAAACCTACAGAACCTAATCTCTGCAGGTGATGAGCTTGAGAAGTTCAACGGCATTCTGTCTGGTTCTCTTTCTTACATCTTCGGTAAGCTTGATGAAGGTATGACGTTAAGCCAAGCAACCAACATTGCTAAAGACAACGGCTTTACTGAACCGGATCCTCGTGACGATCTATCTGGTATGGATGTCGCGCGTAAGCTACTTATCCTTGCTCGTGAAGCTGGCATGGCACTTGAGCTTGAAGATGTAGAAGTTGATCAAGCTCTACCACCAGGTTTTGATGATTCAGGTACGGTTGAAGAGTTCATGGCTCGCTTACCTGAAGCGGACACTTACTTCCAAGAGCAATCAGCTATCGCAGCAGAAGAAGGCAAAGTACTTCGTTATGTTGGTGAGATCGCCGATGGTAAATGTAAGGTTCGTATCGCAGCTGTTGATGGCGACGACCCAATGTTCAAGATTAAAGATGGCGAGAACGCGCTAGCATTCTACAGCCGTTACTACCAACCAATCCCACTAGTACTTCGTGGCTACGGCGCTGGTACTGAAGTAACAGCAGCAGGCGTATTCTCTGATGTGATGCGTACTCTTGGTTGGAAATTAGGAGTTTAGGAATGAGTTCAAGTGATATGGATGTTGTCGTTTATGCTCCTGCATCAATCGGTAATGTCAGTGTAGGGTTTGATGTGCTGGGGGCCGCTGTGTCTCCAGTGGATGGCACACTGCTGGGTGACCGAGTTATGGTTAAAGCAGGTGATGAACCATTCTCACTTAAAACAGCTGGCAGCTTTGTTTCTAAGCTGCCAACTGAAGCGAAAGAAAACATCGTCTACGACTGCTGGGTGGTGTTCTCTAGAGAGCTAGATAAAAAAGGCGTTGCGCTTAAGGCACTGGAAATGACGCTAGAAAAGAACATGCCTATCGGTTCTGGTTTAGGTTCAAGTGCATGTTCAATCGTCGCGGCGCTTGATGCGCTAAACCGTTTTCATGGTCAGCCACTGAATGAAACTGAACTGCTTGCCCTAATGGGTGAGATGGAAGGTAAAATTTCAGGTGGTGTGCATTACGACAACGTAGCACCTTGCTACCTTGGTGGTGTGCAACTCATGCTTGAAGAGCTAGGCATCATTAGCCAAGAAGTGCCGTGCTTTGATGACTGGTACTGGGTGATGGCTTATCCGGGCATTAAAGTATCTACGGCTGAAGCGAGAGAGATCCTACCATCTCAGTACCGTCGTCAGGATATCATTGCTCATGGTCGCCACTTAGCGGGCTTTATCCACGCGTGTCACTCAGGCCAACCTGAACTGGCAGCGAAGATGATCAAAGACGTGATCGCTGAACCATATCGTGAGAAACTGCTTCCAGGGTTTGCTGACGCACGTAAATACGCGCTGTCGGCAGGTGCATTGGCTACTGGCATTTCTGGTAGTGGCCCAACTCTATTTAGCATTTGCAAAGAACAAGATGTCGCCGAGCGTGTTGCACGCTGGTTAGAACAAAATTACGTACAAAATGAAGAAGGATTCGTTCACGTTTGTCGCCTAGATAAGCAAGGTTCGATCGTTACAGGAAGTGAGTTATGAAACTGTACAACATCAAAGAAAATGATGAACAAGTCTCTTTTGGCCAAGCCGTTCGTCAAGGCTTAGGTCGCAATCAAGGTCTATTTTTCCCATCTGAACTGCCAAAGTTTGATGATATCGATGCGCTGCTAGCAGAGGATTTTGTCCCTCGTAGCTCAAAGATTTTGTCGGCACTTATCGGTGATGAACTACCGAAAGAGCAGATTGATCAAATGGTGGATGCAGCGTTCCAATTCCCTGCGCCAATCAACCAAGTAAAAGATGGTGTTTACGCACTTGAGCTTTTCCATGGCCCAACACTGGCGTTTAAAGATTTTGGTGGTCGCTTCATGGCGCAATCTCTTGCGGCAGTTTCAAATGGCGGTCAAATCACTATTTTGACAGCAACATCAGGTGATACTGGTGCAGCCGTTGCGCATGCTTTCTACGGCATGGAAGACATCAACGTTGTGATTCTTTACCCGAAAGGCAAGATCAGCCCGCTACAAGAAAAGCTATTCTGTACGCTGGGTAAGAACATCCACACGGTAGCGATTGATGGCGACTTTGACGCGTGTCAGGCGCTAGTAAAAGATGCATTTGATGACGCAGCACTGCGTGAAGAGATTGGTCTTAACTCAGCAAACTCTATCAACATCAGCCGCCTGATGGCTCAGATCTGTTACTACTTTGAGGCAGCTTCTCAGCTAACCAAAGAGCAGCGTGAAAACCTGGTTATCTCTGTACCAAGTGGTAACTTCGGTAACCTAACTACGGGTCTATTAGCGAAAGCGCTTGGCCTACCAGTGAAGCGTTTTATCGCCGCTACCAATGAAAATGACACGGTTCCTCGTTACTTAGAAACTGGCGAGTGGGCTCCAAAACCGACAGTTGCGACAACATCGAACGCAATGGATGTGAGCCAACCAAACAACTGGCCACGTATCGAAGAGCTTTGCCAACTGAAAGGCTGGGGCTTGGATACACTGGGCAAAGGTAAAGTATCTGACGAGCAGAGCGCTGAATCAGTACGTGACCTTAAAGCGCAAGGTTACCTTTGTGAGCCACATGGTGCTATCGCTTACCGTCTATTGGATGAACAGTTGCAAGAGGGTGAAACTGGCTTGTTCCTATGTACAGCGCACCCAGCGAAGTTCAAAGAAGTGGTTGATGATATCCTAGGTTCAGACATTGAACTGCCAGGTCCGCTAGCTAAACACGCTGCAATGGAGTTGTTATCTGAAGATTTAGATAATGATTTTGAAGCACTAAAAGCAGTACTACGTCGAGTTCAACCAGCGTAATTTTTATTTGCGTGTAGGACCTGATGGTTAAGAGAAAGGTGAATGAGCAGTCATTCACCTTTTTTATTGCCCAATAGCTTATAAAGTTAACTTTATTTAGGTCATTTCCTCGGGTTAAATGGTTTATCTGGTTAATAGTTTTAACCCAAGCTCAACGGAAAGGGATAGTATGAATTTTTTGATTTTCCTTGGCTCTGTACGTGAGAGTACACCACCAAGACCTGCTCGATTAGGAATGAGAGTCAGCAAGGCGTGTGCAAAACTACTAACGAATAAACACTCAGATCATACGGTTGAGATTATCGACCCACTGGATTACGACTTTGGTGACGTATTTAAGCCTGAGTTTTCTTACCATCGTTCCAAAGTACCTGCACATCTTGCGGAGTTAGCCGATAAGATTGCCAAAGCTGATGGCTACGTGATGGTAAGCCCGGAATATAACCATTCAATGAGCCCAGCACTGGCCAATATTCTTAACCATTTTGGTAGCTCGTTATTCTCATATAAACCGAGTGCGATTGTGACGTATTCTGCAGGGCAGTGGGGTGGGGCAAGAGCGTCGGTTTCGATGCGAACCTTCTTATCTGAACTCGGTTGTTTGCCGGTTTCTGCGATGATTCATCTGCCTAAAGCACAAGAAGTCTTTGATGAAGAGGGTTGTGTTGCCCAAGAGTCAGAGCAAGCTCAATGGGATGAATACATGAACCGAACCTTCCATCAATTGATGTGGTGGGCACAAGGTGCAGCGTTACAGAGAGACAAAGTGGATCCTACAACGTTAGCCAAGGCCTTTACTAAAGACCCTTCTCAGCGAAATGCGCCGTAGCCGGTGTATAGGCAAATGTGAGCGCCATAAAAACGAAAAAAGCTTGGTCATCTCTGACCAAGCTTTTTAAATCTTTAACACTCTAGTTTCTGAGATTATAGAGACTCAGTGAACGTACGTGCGATAACGTCACGTTGTTGTTCAGTTGTTAGAGAGTTGAAACGTACAGCGTAACCCGATACACGGATAGTTAGCTGTGGGTAGTTCTCTGGGTGAGCAACTGCGTCTTCTAGTGTTTCACGCTTAAGAACGTTAACGTTTAGGTGTTGACCACCTTCGATACGTGGTGCTGCTTCGATAGCAACTTCACGGCTCTCGTATTCACCTAGGTCTGCAGCTGGGATAACTTGGTCAGCTTCGAAACCAGCAGTAGCTGCAACACAACGAGCTTCATTCTTTTCGCTGTCTAGTAGCCAGATTGAGTTTAGTAGGTCGTCGTTTGCTGCTTTAGTAATTTGAATACCTTGGATCATAACTATCTCCTAGTCCACTGAATGTGGTTTGATTATGGTGTTAACTTTCGATTTTTATTGAGCTGGGTAATATATACCTAATATTTGTGAGGTTAACATTGATTTAAGTCAAAAAACAACCAAAAACCATATTTTTACAAAGGTGATTATTTTGAGGTAAATCAATAAAACCTTTGAAAACAAACTAATTACAAAATATTTTAAACTATAAAAAATATTTAACGGTTATATTTGTTGTAATTTTACTACATTTATTGCGCTTTTATTGAGCGGTAACCGATACGGCCCTTTATTTATTATGCATTCTGAAAGTGTGAAGTGATTTAATGACAAACAAAATTTCATCGTCAAAACCTGAAACAAATATTAAGTTTATTGGCGCTCATGTGTCGGCAGCCGGTGGTGTTGATCAGGCTCCAATGAGAGCTCGAGAGATAGGTGCTAATGCGTTTGCACTGTTTACTAAAAACCAGAGGCAATGGGCTGCAAAGCCGTTAGAGGCGAAAACTATTAGCGCCTTTAAAGCCAACTGCAAAATGTTGGGCTTTTCAGCGGAGCACATTCTTCCTCACGACTCCTACTTGATTAACCTCGGCGCACCAGAAGAAGAGAAACTAGAGAAATCACGCGCTGCCTTTATTGATGAGATGGAACGTTGTAACCAGCTTGGGTTAACGCTTTTGAACTTCCATCCTGGCAGCCATCTTAAAAAGATCTCTGAGACTGAGTGTCTAGCGAAAATCGCAGAGTCGATTAACCTCGCCCATCAAGCAGTTCCTGATGTGATGGCGGTGATCGAGAATACGTCAGGCCAAGGCACTAACTTGGGTTGGAAGTTTGAGCACCTAGCAGAGATTATCGAGCAAGTAGAAGATAAATCGCGTGTTGGCGTGTGTTTAGACACCTGCCACACCTTTACAGCGGGTTATGACCTAAGAACAAAAGAAGCGTGCGAACACACTTTCGCTGAATTTGACCGCATCGTGGGTATGCACTATCTAAGAGCAATGCACATCAATGATTCAAAAGCTGAGTTCGCGAGCCGAGTTGATAGACACCATTCTTTAGGAAAAGGCGAAATTGGCTGGGATTGTTTTGAGTATATTGCCTCAGATTCCCGCTTTAACGGAATCCCTCTTATCTTAGAAACGATTGATTCGACGATTTGGAAAGAGGAAATTCAAAAGCTTAGAATGTTTCATCGCTCAGCAACGCTAGCGACGGGAGAGGCGTAATAATAGAGGGGAAAATTAATTTTCCTCTTTTTATAAGAATTGGCACCTTTATTTCATAGCTACTAAGTGAATATGTAGTTCACGATGTCTTATAGGAGGTGCCTTTATGTATTCAAAAGCCCAAACTTCAACTGTTTCTGCCGCTCGTCGTTTACCGACTCCAAATCGTCACGTGCATAGCCATGGTCACCATCGTACTCAGCAGAAAAGCGGTTAATCGAGATCAACACAACTTGAACTGATTATTATGATTCATCAACAAATGAACCCTACACATCATGTTTATTGATAGCTGTATGAGGTATAACTAGTAGCCGATACAGCTATTTTTTGACTGGCGAAACCTAGAAACCATGATGATTGGGAAGTAAAACGATGAGCACACCAAAGACTTGGGCATCCATTATTAATGACGAACGTGAGAAAGAGTACTTCCAAAGTGTTCTCGCTTTCGTCGAACAGCAACGTAATAGTGGGAAAACCATCTACCCACCTCAAGAGCAGGTATTCAGCGCTTTTGATATGACGCCCTTTGAGTCTGTACGAGTGGTTATCCTAGGACAAGACCCTTATCACGGTGCTAATCAAGCACACGGCTTGGCCTTCTCTGTATTGCCCGGCGTTAAAATCCCGCCTTCTCTACGCAACATGTACAAAGAACTGGCACAAGATATCGAAGGTTTTGAAGCGCCTAACCATGGTTACCTTGAAGATTGGGCATCACAAGGGGTGTTGATGTTGAATACTGTTTTAACAGTAGAAGAGGCACAAGCACACTCACATGCCAAATGTGGCTGGGAAACCTTTACCGATGCCATTATTGCAGAGCTGAACCAGCGTTCTGAGCCGATTATTTTCTTGTTGTGGGGCGCGCATGCGCAGAAGAAAGGCCAAGCGATTGACACACAGAAACATCATGTGTTAGCTGCACCTCATCCTTCACCGCTGTCGGCACGTCGCGGTTTCTTTGGTTGCCAGCATTTTTCAACGGCTAACAAACTACTTTCTTCTATGGATCAGCAACCTATCGACTGGCGCCTACCTGCAGAAGTGTAGGTTGGTTGTTTTCTGAGCAGGGTCAAATCATAACTCGGTATCTTCGTATACACTTATAAATAGTAGGTGTAATGGAGTGCAATACTATGATGATTGAAAGGATAAGACGAGAGCATGGCTATATGGCTCGATTACTCGCGATACTCAACAATAAGTTAGAGTTTCTAAAACAGGAGCGAGAAATAAACTATAGCCTTATCGCTGAGGTGGTTCACTACTTGATGAACCATTCAGATAAAGTACATCACCCTAAAGAAGACGTCATTTATCGCTATTACCTTAAGCAATATGGCAGTGACCAAGCAATTGAGGACTTGGAACTCGAGCATCAATTGCTATCTGAGAAAACGGCTGACTTTTTAGGTGTGGTAGACATGATCCTCCAAGATGCCGTGGTTCCACAGCAGGTGTTCATCGATCAACTCGAAAGCTTTGTTAAAGCGCAGAGAAAGCATATGGAGTATGAAGAGAAGCATGTGTTACCTATGATCGTGCAAGCATTTACAGTGAAGGATTGGCAAGAGGTTGAATCGCAATGGCTTCAACCCGAAGACGATCCTGTGTTTGGGGATACGATTGCTGATCAGTATCGTCAACTCGCGGCGCGCGTGCGACAAAATGAACAAGAGTGTGTTTAGCGAGTTAGTATTTCCCTCTATATTAAAGGGGTCTTTCCCTCACAACGGAAATTTCAAAATGACTCGCAGCGCACGATAACACCAAATGAAAGAAAAAAAGCACCTTCATAGGTGCCTTTTGCTATCTGTTTTCTTATCGTGCTGATTAAAGCTTTATATCGTCAAGGCTAAAATCAAGACCTAGGTTCATCTCTCTTAGCTCTTTCTCAAGCTGCCTACGATCGTTGATTGCTTCGATTTCACGCCACTTACGCTTGAGTGGTTTAGAGCGTGTTTTCTGAGTTGCACGTGGCATTTCTAGTTCTGATATTTCATCGAATTGAAAGTTATCCATAAGCCATATCTCCTTCCGTGGGACTAGTTCTTACGAACTATTAAATATCATAATTAGGTTCACCATAACCTTGATTTGTTTCTCATTTGTTTCAAAACCATGAAGCTTTTGTTCTCATTTTTTATGCATGCTCACACATTGTGGTGATTTTTATGTGCAAAAAACGAGCAAACAAACCGAAGTAAACGATTAAATTACAGGTTATTGAATGTTAATTCATTGTGCGAAAGGAATAGTATTTTAGTGATAATGCATTTAAGTGCGTATTGTACTGTACGAGACGGGGATCTTATTACTCTAGAAAAAAACACAGATCTTCACTATACCTTGTAAAACCTAGGCTGACGTTACTTTTACAGTGCGTCGTTCTTATTCGGTGGGGTCGGTTGTTGATGTTGAGATTATGTCCCGATAATGTGACTTTTATTGGGCTGGATTGTTGAAAAATGTGTTAACAAAAGGAGTGTTATTAGTGAAATGTCATTTTGATATAAATCAATTTGCATATTGATTTTTAGATCATCTCGCTGCATTATCCGCCCGTCAAAAAATACACCGATACGTAAAATGGATGCATGAAGCGACATTTACAATCTAGATCGCAACAAATAAATATAAAACTAATGCCGACACAACTATTGACACTGGCATAGGTGATCTAGAGGAAGGCTTGGAAGCATGATCGGTGCTTAAACTCAATTACGAGGTTCACGTGACAGACTTAATCAATTTGATGAACGATCTCCTTTGGGGATCTATCTTAGTTTATTTACTGGTTGGTGTGGGTATCTACTTCACCGTACGACTAGGCTTCATTCAATTCCGCCATTTCGGCCACATGTTCTCGGTTCTAAAGAACAGCCGCAAAGCAGACAGTGCTGGTATCTCTTCTTTCCAAGCTCTTTGTACTAGTCTTGCTGCTCGTGTTGGTACGGGTAACATGGCAGGTGTTGCTGTAGCACTTACTGCTGGTGGCCCTGGTGCTATCTTCTGGATGTGGCTAATTGCAATGCTAGGTATGGCAACATCATTTGCTGAAAGTACGCTAGCGCAGTTATACAAAACACGCGATAACGACGGTAACTACCGTGGTGGCCCTGCATACTACATGGAGAAAGGCCTAGGCATGCGTTGGATGGGGGTTCTATTCTCTATCTTCCTAATCATCGCATTCGGTCTTGTATTCAACGCGGTTCAAGCGAACGCGATTGCAAGTGCAATGAATACAGCGTTTGACTTTGAACGCAGCTACACAGGTGTAGCAATCGTAATTATCTCTGCATTCGTTATCTTCGGTGGTATCCGTAAGATTGCACGTACTGCAGAAATCATCGTTCCAATCATGGCATTGGCTTACCTTGCTATCGCTCTGTTTATAATGTTTGCGAACATTGAAAGAGTGCCTGAAGTGATCGCTCTTATCTTCAAGAGTGCATTCGGCCTACAAGAAGCGGCTGCCGGTGGTCTAGGTTACGCAATTGCACAAGCGATGATTAACGGCATCAAACGTGGTCTGTTCTCGAACGAAGCGGGTATGGGTTCTGCGCCAAACGCAGCAGCTTCTGCTACGCCTTACCCACCGCACCCAGCATCACAAGGTTATGTACAAATGCTAGGTGTATTCATGGATACGATCGTTATCTGTTCTGCAACAGTAGCAATCATCCTGATGTCTGGTGAGTATGTACCACACGGTGAAGTAACAGGTATAGAGTTGACTCAACGTGCACTAACAGCACAAGTAGGCTCTTGGGGCGGTATTTTTGTAGCGGTAGCGATTTTCTTCTTCGCTTTCACTTCAATCATTGCAAACTACTCGTACGCTGAAACGAACCTGATTTTCCTAGAGCACAACAACAAGAAAGGCTTAGTGCTGTTCCGTATTATTGTTCTGGGTATGGTTATGTTTGGTTCTCTGGCAACGCTACCAACGGTATGGGCACTGGCTGACGTATCGATGGGTCTAATGGCGATTGTTAACTTGGTGGCGATTATCCTGCTATCAGGCATCGTGATTAAGCTAGCGAAAGATTACAACCGTCAACTAGACGCAGGTAAAGTACCGACATTTGATTCAAATGACTTCCCAGAGCTTAAGTCTCAACTGGAAGACGGTATTTGGGACAACAACAAGAAGTAATCTTGTTGGAGCGATAAACCGCTCATCCTAAAACGATTAGAAAGGCTAAGGTTTCGACCTTAGCCTTTTTCTTTGTCTACCGTTTGTTATTTTGCGGTTTTGGTGATTGAAAGTGGGGGGTTAGAATCATCTATCAAAGTAATAGGAAGAGTCATAAAGACAAGTTGATGTTTTTTCTATACTCTAGCAGCATCCAGTTAGATAACCGATTAGGGTAAAGTTATGTTAGTTGTCGTGTCTCCAGCCAAAACACTTGATTACGAATCACCATTAGCGACAGAACGCTTTAGTCAGCCTGAGTTTGTTGAACACTCTGCTGAACTGATTGAAGAGTGCCGCAAGCTGACACCAGCAGATGTCTCTGCATTGATGAAAGTGAGCGATAAGATCGCAGGGTTGAACGTAGCGCGCTTTGAGCAGTGGAGCGAGACTTTTACCCAAGAGAATGCACGTCAAGCCATCCTTGCCTTCAAAGGTGATGTATACACAGGCCTAGACGCTGAAACACTGTCGGATGAAGATTTTGACTACGCACAGAACCACCTGCGTATGCTTTCTGGTCTTTACGGCTTACTAAAGCCACTTGATTTGATGCAACCTTACCGCCTAGAAATGGGCACGCGTTTAGCGAATGCTCGTGGTACTAATTTGTACCAGTTCTGGGGCAATATCATCACAGACAAGCTGAATGAAGCGCTGAATGCTCAAGGCGACAATGTGCTGATCAACCTAGCATCTAACGAGTACTTCAAAGCGGTAAAACCAAAGAACTTGGATGGCCAAGTGATTACACCGGTATTCAAAGACTGCAAGAACGGTCAATACAAGGTGATCAGTTTCTACGCGAAAAAGGCGCGCGGCATGATGGCTCGCTACATCATTGAGAACAAAGTGGACTCAATTGAAGCACTGACTAAGTTTGATACCGCGGGTTACTACTTCGTAGAAGAAGAGTCGAATGCGAAAGAGCTTGTCTTCAAGCGTGAAGAGCAAAACTAGACGTTATTGATTCAAGGTAGTCGCGCTTTAAGGCGAGATACCAACTAGATATAGAAAAGCCCCATGCAGTTCGCTGCGTGGGGCTTTTTGTTGAATCATTCAAAAGTTAGCAGATTACTTTTTCTTAGCCGCTTTCTTTTTCTTCGCGATTTTTTTCTTCTTCGCGAGCTTCTGCTTCTCTACTGCTTTTTTATCTTCTTTCTTTGGTTTCTTTTTCTTAGTTACCGTGGCTTTCTTGTGCGTTGGACGCATGCCTTCAACGAAGCGCTCTTTGATTGCTTCTTTGGTGTAACGAGCAACGCGTTCAATCATCAATTGATCGTGCGCTTCGATTAGAGAAACCGCATTACCTTTTTTACCAGCACGAGCCGTACGGCCAATTCGGTGTAGGTAAACATCAGCTGTGCGTGGCATGTCGTAGTTAATTACGTGGCTTACATCTGGAAGGTCTATACCACGAGCCGCTACGTCAGTTGCTAGCAGTACGTTTACAGTGCCATCACGGAAACGAGCAATCGCATTGTTACGACGATCTTGAGGCATTTCGCCTTGAATCCAAGCACATGGAATCTGAGCGCTCTCTAGCAGTGCACGCAGGTCACCTAAACGCTCACGAGTTTTCAAGAAGACGATGCTACGCTCAGCTTCTTTAGTAATGATGTGTTTTAGCAGCTCAAGTTTGTGCTCTGCTGTGTCTGCACGGTGGTACCACTGAGTGATCTTTTTACGCTCACGTAGTGATGACTTTGCGTCGATCTCTGCTGGGTTGTTCAGTAGGTCTTCAGTGAAACCTTCAACACCTTTACCTTCTAGCGTTGCTGAGAAAAGTAAAGTTTGCTTACGCCAGCGACACTCTGCAGATAGGCGATCAACAACAGGACCAAAGCCCATGTCTAACATGCGGTCTGCTTCGTCTAAGATCAGCCATTCGATCGCACGACAATCAAAGCGCTCAGCTTCGATGTATTCCATTAGGCGGCCTGGAGTCGCAACAACGATGTCTTGGGTGGTGCCAAGAATGTCTGCGTGCTCTTGGTACATCACACCACCTGTGATGGTGAAGATGTTTAGCGCAGTGTATTTCGCAAGTTCACGAGCTTGGTCAGTGATCTGCATTGCTAGTTCACGGGTCGGCGTCAGGATAAGCATACGAGCAGGGCCCGCTTTCTTACGTGGGAAATCCTGAAGGTACTGCAGTGCTGGCAGTACGAATGAGGCTGTTTTACCAGTACCTGTTGGCGCAGAAGCCAAAACGTCTCTTCCATCTAACGCTTGTGGGATTGCTTCAGCTTGTATCTGTGTTGGGCGTTCGTAGCCCATTTCGTCAATTGCTTTAAGCAGCTCTTGGTTTAGATCGAGTTCTGCAAAGGTTCTGATCACTGTTGTTTCTCCACAAGCAATAAATGTTTCTGCCTCAAAAAGCAGACGATAAAAAAGAGTAGTCGGACATTATAGAAGCATTAGTGATTAGGATCACATGGTATTTGCTACATCTTGAGATAAAAATCTTTGGTGAGCGCTATAAATGCCTCGCTATAACCATTTTGATGATGAATGGTAAGCGATTCACGCTGCAAATCGGCCTCACGCGCAGGATCTTTCGATAACTCAAAAAGAATTCGACTCGCAGGCTTCTTGTCTGTGGTTTTTACATCGAGACGCTTAGCTAGGTGCCAACCGCACTGTTTGGCAAGCTTGATAAAACCTTCTCCCTCAGGCGTTGGCAGTATAAAACTGGCGGTTGCAGTTTCGGTTGTGATCTCGAAACATCGCTTGGCAAGTTGCAGATGATCCAAGCTGTCAGTGTGTCTAGCAGTTGCTCTTTGGCTCTGCAGTGACTGCTCTCCTGAGTTGAAGTAGGGTGGGTTGCAGATTATCGCGTCAAACTTTTTTGGAAAGTCGGCGGTGAGCACGCTGCTATCATGCAGAGTGATGCGATCTTGCCATGGCGACTGCTCAATATTAATGGTCGCAGCTTCAATCGCGTGTGGATCAATATCGATCGCGGAGATCGATATGTCAGCAAAGCGCTGCGCGGCCATCAAGGCCAAAAGCCCGGTGCCTGTTCCAATATCGAGTGCTAAGGACTTAGGTGCAATGCTTACCCATGCGCCAAGTAGTACACCATCGGTACTGACTGGCATACCGCTTTGCCCACCGTAAATTGAGAATTGCTTAAAATTGAAGCTTTTAGTCTGCACGATTTTGTCTTTCATGAATGTTCTGAGTATCGAGATATTTTAAGTGATTAGCTCTAATGTTAACCACTTGTGTGGATCAATGTTCTGCTTGAGAAACTATTGTTGTGAATTATGGTTAGTTTATAATTGTGGCTATTTTTTCATATCCAGTGGAATCCACTGCTTTTTGTTTGTATATGCAAATTTATATGGTGTTTTTGTGTGGTGACTTGCAGCTAGCCAGTTGTTTCGTCATTATGCGCGACTATTTTATAGATTGAATGGCAGCTTTTCGCTGTAACATTCACGTAAGCACAACATAAATTCATAAATATAATTAAGGATTATCTGTGAAACAGAGTCTAAAACTAACAGATATAATGGCATTGGGCTTTATGCTTTTTGCGTTTTTCTTAGGTGCGGGTAACATCATCTTCCCACCTCTAGCTGGCCAACTGGCTGGTGATCACTTTTTTCCAGCGATGTCTGGTTTCCTGCTGACTGCCGTTGGTCTGCCGTTAATCACTATCGTAGCCGTTGCACTTGCGGGTGGCTCTTGGGATCATCTAACTAAAGATCTTCCTAAGAAAGCAGCGACTATCATGGCTGTGTTGATCTTCATTATCATCGGTCCTGCATTTGCTGCACCACGTACCGGCCTTGTTGCTTATGAGATGGCGGTGAAACCGTTCTTCATCGATGCCTCTCAAGCTCACCTAACATTCTTTTCTATCGCATTTTTTGTGGTTGCCATGTTCTTCTCATGGTCTCAAGGTAAGCTAATTGACGTTATCGGCAAGGTTCTAACACCAGCACTTTTCATCGGTTTAGTTGTACTGGCGGTTGCTGTATTTGTTAACCCTCAGGGTGATATTCTTGGTGCTCACGGTGAATACATCACTCAGCCATTAACAAAAGGTTTCCTTGAAGGTTACAACACCATGGATACTTTTGCTTCACTGATGTTTGGTATGCTGATTGTGGACTCTATCCGCAGCAAAGGCATCACTGACCGCGCAGCGACGACTAAGTACCTGATCAGCGCAGGTTGTATTGCTGCGGCGGGTCTAGCATTCGTTTACATTTCTCTGTTCTACCTAGGCGCAACAAGCGCAACAGTAGCTGCGGGTGCTGACAACGGCGGTGCGATCTTAAGCCTATATGTTCAATCACTGTTTGGTCCTTCAGGTCAGCTAGTGCTTTCTGTCATCGTACTACTAGCGTGTCTAACAACAGCGATTGGCCTTGTGTCTGCGTGTTCTGACTACTTCAGCTCATTAACGCCGCTGTCTTACAAGACTTGGGTAATCATCAACGGTGTTGCTTGTGCTACGGTAGCGAACGTTGGTCTTTCTCAGCTTATTTCTCTGTCTGTTCCTGTACTGTTTGCGCTTTACCCAGTAGCGATCGCATTGGTAGCACTGACGTTCTTGCGTAGCCGTTTCCCTAATCCAAAAGCGGCGTACCGCGTTGTGGTATTAGTGTCACTACTGTTCGCTCTTATCGATGGTGCGAAAGTAGCGGGTGTTGATGTATCTGCATTGAAGATGCTTCCTCTGTTTGAGATCGGCATGGGTTGGTTACTTCCAACGGCGGCAGCAATCATCTGTATGTTCTTTGTTGGTAAGTCAGCAGAGCAAGAGATGGCAGAAGAGACGGTTTAATCACTTATTGAGATTAGATAGTCACTAGACACAGAAAAGGCCTCATTACTTCGCAGTAATGAGGCCTTTTTGTATGCTGTGTGCTTTGATATGAACAGCTGTTCGAGAGCTTACATGGCTTATAGCTTCTCGCTGTACTCAACCAGAATTTGTTCTACCCAGCTTGCGATACGGTCGTCGCTGAGTTCGTATTGTGAGTCTTCATCCAACGCCAAGCCGACGAATTGTGATTGATCTTCTGTGAGTGCTTTAGACGCTTCGAACTCGTAGCTGTCGTCGTTTGGCCAGAAGCCAACAAATTGAGCTCCGGCCGTTTTGAGCTCGTCATGCAATAGACCCATCGCATCCAAGAACCACTCTCCGTAACCCTCTTGGTCACCTAAGCCAAACAGTGCCACAACCTTACCTTTTACTGGTGTCGTCGCGATATCGTCCCAAAGCTCATTCCAATCTTCTTGGATTTCGCCAAAGTCCCACGTAGAAATACCCAGAAGTAATAGGTCGTAGTCTGCCATTAATGAAAGCGGAGTCTCTTTCACGTTATGGATATCAACTAGGTCTTCACCAATAATGCCGCGAATTTTTTCTGCTGCCATTTCTGTGTAGCAGGTGGTTGAGCCGTAAAATAATCCAATTTTCATAGCAAACGTTCGATTTTAATTTCAGATTGCGAATTCTAACCATAAATCGACTTCGATTGCAGCGATTATCCACTCAAGGTGTAATTTTTATGGCATTCATATTTGCTCTGGCATACTCTCAAAACAGTTTCCAATATTGTGAGTAACACTATGCAGTCGCCTCAAGGGCAGAGCGCAGACCACGGTCTAGTTGAGCAGTTTCTAGATGCTATGTGGATGGAGCGAGGGTTGTCAGAGAATACTCTTGTCTCGTATCGTACTGATTTATCCAAGCTATTAACGTGGATGGAACAGAATAATTATCGCCTCGACTTTATTAGTCTCTCTGGGCTACAGGACTACCAAAGTTGGTTGGTTGATGCGGACTTTAAGCAGACTTCCCGTGCACGTATGTTGTCGGCGATTCGTCGTTTGTTCCAATACCTGCATCGTGAGAAAGTCAGAGCCGATGATCCGAGTGCGTTGTTGATCAGCCCTAAGCTGCCACAACGTCTGCCAAAAGACCTAAGTGAAGAGCAAGTGGATGCTTTGCTCGATGCTCCTGATCCGAATGACCCGATTGAACTTCGCGATAAGGCGATGCTTGAGTTATTATATGCAACCGGTTTGCGTGTGACGGAGCTGGTTAGCCTAACGATGGAGAACATCAGCCTGAGACAGGGCGTGGTACGTGTTATTGGTAAGGGCGGTAAAGAGCGCTTGGTGCCAATGGGCGAAAACGCTGTGGACTGGATTGAGAGTTTTATTGAACAAGGGCGCCCGCAACTGCTTGGTGAAAACAGCTCAGATGTGGTTTTTCCAAGCAAACGTGCTAAACAAATGACCCGTCAGACATTCTGGTATCGTATTAAACATTACGCGGTTATCGCAGGTATTGACACAGAATTGCTATCCCCGCACGTTTTGAGACACGCTTTTGCCACTCATTTACTGAACTATGGTGCCGATCTTAGGGTCGTACAGATGTTACTTGGGCATAGTGACTTATCGACAACCCAAATTTATACTCACGTGGCGACTGAAAGGCTGAAGCAAATTCATACTCAGCATCACCCTCGTGCTTAAATCCATTTATTTTTAAGGTGAACTTAATGAGCGTATTACGCCGTCTTCCTCTATTAGCGCTGCCGCTGATGATCACTGCATGTAATGCATCAGAAGCGAAAGTAGAACAAACCACAACAGCCGCAGAGGTTGCTTCAGCTCAAGATATTGATACTGCGGCGCTCACCAAGCGTTTTGAAAAAATCGGTATCAAGGTGAACAAGATTGTTCCTTCAGATATTGATGGCCTGCTAGAGATTCAAACCAACAGTGGCATTATCTTCTCATCTCCAGCGGGCGATCATTTTCTAGCCGGTACACTTTACTCTCTGGATGAGAACGGCAAATTCAGCGATGTATTAGCAGAGCGTCAAGCGCCTATCAATGCTGAGAAAGTAGCGGCACTGTCTGATACAGTTATCGAATACAAAGCAGACAACGAAAAGTATGTTGTGACTGTGTTTACTGACATCACTTGTGGCTACTGCGTTCGTCTTCACAGCCAAATGCAGGGCTACAATGACCTAGGTATCACGGTGCGTTACATGGCATACCCACGTCAAGGTGGTACAGGCCAAGTAGCAGACCAAATGGCGGCGATCTGGGCTTCTGACGATCCAAAAGCCGCAATGCACAATGCTAAGGTAGAGCGTAAGATGCCAGTTTCAAGTAAAGACCTTGAAGAGAAGAAACAGATCATCGCTAAGCAGTACCAACTAGGTCGTGAGCTTGGTATTAATGGTACACCTGCTATCGTATTGGCAAGCGGTGAGTTGGTGAGTGGTTACTTACCACCTGCACAACTGCTTCAGCGTTTAGAGCAGTAGTCTTAGTCTCTAGCAGAGCTGTCACAGTCGCCATCAGTTAATATGGCGACTGTATTACTTATTTATTCCCATGTTTTTGATTTAAGGAGTGGCCTGATTGATATCAGGCCCATTTTTATATGATAGAGATTCAACGCCGTCCTGAGGTCGACATTTCCGTTTTACCTGCTCATTTACCAGATCTGTTAAAACGCATCTACGTGAGCCGCGGAGTCAACAGTGCAGACCAACTTGAGACTGCAGCGAAAGGTCTACACTCCTATCAAAAACTGGGCGGAATCGATGCTGCCGTTGAATTGTTGTTTAAGGCGATTCAGCATCAAAAACGCATTATTGTGGTTGGCGACTTTGATGCCGATGGAGCAACCAGCTCTGCGCTGTCGGTACTTGCGCTGCGTATGCTAGGCAGTTCAAATGTTGATTACCTAGTTCCTAACCGTTTTGAAGATGGTTACGGTCTTAGCCCTGAAGTGGTGGAACAAGCAATCGAGATTGGTGCGGAAGTGATCATGACGGTTGATAATGGTGTCTCTTCGATTGAAGGGGTGCGTTTTGCCAAAGAGAAAGGTTTAGAAGTTCTGGTCACTGACCATCACTTGCCGGGCAGTGAATTGCCTATGGTTGATGCGATGGTAAACCCGAACCTAGAGAGCTGTGCATTTCCGTCTAAAGCCCTCGCTGGTGTTGGCGTGGCTTTCTATCTGATGATGGCACTGTGTGTTCACATGCGTAAACTGAATTGGTTTGCTGAACGTGGCATGACAGAACCTAAGCTAATGGAGCTGATTGACCTTGTTGCTCTAGGCACCGTTGCGGACGTGGTGCCACTTGATGAAAACAACCGAATCTTGGTGCACCAAGGCTTGCAACGTATTCGAGCGGGTAAAGCTCGTCCGGGTATTCAAGCCTTGATTGAGATTGCAAAACGAGATGCGAAACGTTTGGTCGCTTCGGATTTTGGTTTTGCACTGGGTCCTCGTATCAATGCTGCCGGCCGACTTGACGACATGTCATTTGGTGTTGAGCTACTGATGAGTAACAACATCCACGCTGCACGTCGCATGGCGAGTGAACTTGATGGTTTGAACCAGACTCGCAAAGAGATCGAAGAGGGCATGAAACAAGAAGCGATGGCTTTCTGTGAACGACTTGAGTTTGGTAAAGACGACTTGCCTTCCGGCTTGGCACTATTCCAACGTGATTGGCACCAAGGTGTGATTGGTATTTTGGCTTCGCGTATCAAAGACAAATACCATCGCCCTGTGATTGCGTTCGCCGATGGTGGAGAGGGGAGCATTAAAGGCTCGTGCCGCTCGATTCCGGGTTTGCATATGCGCGATGCGCTAGACCGTATCGACACTCTAAACCCAGGTCTGATTCTTAAGTTTGGTGGCCACGCAATGGCGGCTGGCTTAACGATCATGGAAAAGGACTTTGAACGCTTTAGCAAATTGTTCAACGATGTAGTGAAACAAGAACTCGGAGAAACGGCACTTAAGGGCATTATCTTGTCTGACGGAGAGTTGCTGCCTGAAGAGTTCTCTATGCACACCGCTGAAACGCTGCGCGCGGGTGGTCCTTGGGGGCAAGCATTCCCAGAGCCTATCTTCGATGGTGAGTTTAAAGTACTGCATCAAAAGCTGGTGGGTGAAAAACACCTAAAGCTAATGTTAGAGCCGCTTTACAAAGGCCATCCAACCAATGTGATGATCGACGGCATCGCTTTCAATGTTGATTTGCGTCGCTGGCCAGATGCCTCAGTGAAAACTGTGCATCTTGCCTATAAGCTGGATATTAACGAGTTTCGTGGTAACCAGTCATTGCAGTTAATGGTTGAGCACATCGAAGCAAAATAGCCTAACTTCAATAAGATTACGGCTTCATTCGCCTTATCAAAACAACAAGCTCGGATGTGAAATTCGGGCTTGTTTTTTTTCCTAAATCGCCCGCAATGGCACCAATTTCTGAGCTTAAAACTTTATATTGTTGTAAGTGACTGAATATTGGTTTGCCCTCTAAAAATTTCTGTATCTCCGTCACACTTTTGAGTACAATTCTTCGGTTAAATTCTACTCATAAATGATGAGCTAAAATGTTTGAAATCAATCCTATAAAAAACCGTCTGCAGGATGTGTCTGAGCGCACAAATATCCTGAGGGGGTACCTTTGACTATGACGCTAAGAAAGAGCGTCTAGAAGAAGTAAACGCAGAGTTAGAACAACCGGATGTATGGAACGAACCTGAGCGTGCTCAAGCGCTAGGTAAAGAGCGTTCTGCACTGGAAGCGGTAGTAGAAACGATTGACCAACTTGACCAAGGTGTTGAGGATGTTGATGGCCTACTAGAGCTAGCGGTTGAAGAAGAAGATCAAGAAACGTTCGACGAAATTGAACCAGAACTAGCGGAGCTTGAAGCTAAGTTAGGTAAACTTGAGTTCCGTCGTATGTTCTCTGGTGAGCATGACGCTTCAGATTGTTATATCGATCTACAGTCGGGTTCAGGTGGTACTGAAGCACAAGACTGGACTTCAATGATGCTGCGCATGTACTTGCGTTGGGCTGAAGCGAAGGGCTTCAAAACGGAAGTTATCGAGGTATCTGAAGGTGAAGTTGCTGGTTTGAAAGGTGCAACAGTACGTATCTCTGGTGAGTATGCGTACGGTTGGTTGCGTACAGAGACAGGTGTTCACCGTCTAGTTCGTAAATCACCATTTGATTCAAGTGGCCGTCGTCATACTTCATTTGCATCTGCGTTTATCTACCCAGAGATTGATGACAACATTACGATCGACATTAACCCTTCTGACTTACGTATTGACGTATACCGTGCTTCGGGCGCTGGTGGTCAGCACGTAAACACCACGGAATCGGCGGTACGTATTACTCACGTTCCAACTAACACAGTGGTTCAATGTCAGAATGACCGTTCGCAGCATAAGAACAAAGATCAAGCGATGAAGCAGCTACGTGCTAAGCTTTTTGAACTTGAGATTCAAAAACAAAATGCTGAAAAACAAGCGAATGAAGATACTAAATCAGACATCGGTTGGGGCAGCCAAATCCGCTCTTACGTTCTGGATGATTCACGTATCAAAGATTTACGCACCGGCATTGAAAACCGTAATACTCAAGCGGTTCTTGATGGTGACTTAGACAAATTTATTGAAGCTAGCCTGAAATCAGGTCTGTAAGCTTTTTACCGACTATATTTGCGAAAATATAGCTGTTCAAATTATAAAAGCAGGGTACATCTCAATGACTGATGCTGTTCAAAACGAAAACGTACAAGAAGAAAACAAACTAATTGCTGAGCGCCGTAGCAAGCTGGATCACATCCGCCAAAGCTGCAAAGCAAATGGTCACCCAAATGATTTCCGCCGTGAGCACCTAGCTGGCGATCTTCAAGCGGAATTCGGTGAGAAGACTAAGGAAGAGCTAGAAGAGCTTAACCACATCGTTGCGATCGCTGGTCGTGTAATGGCGAAGCGTGGTCCATTCCTTGCGATTCAAGAAACTTCTGGTCGTATCCAAGCATACGCAGCGAAAGACGTACAAAAAGTACTGAAAGAGAAGTACCAAGGCCTAGATATCGGTGACATCATCGGTGTTAAAGGTGCACTTCATAAGTCAGGTAAAGGCGATCTTTACGTGAACATGGAAGAGTTTGAACTGCTGACTAAAGCTCTTCGTCCTCTACCAGAGAAGTTCCACGGTCTAACTGACCAAGAGATGCGTTACCGTCAGCGTTACGTTGACCTAATCGTGAACGAAGATTCTCGCAACGCATTCATCGTGCGTTCTAAGCTTGTTTCTTCAATCCGTAACTTCATGAGCTCAAAAGGCTACCTAGAAGTTGAAACGCCAATGATGCACGTGATCCCTGGTGGTGCGACTGCACGTCCATTCATCACTCACCACAACGCATTAGACATCGACATGTACCTACGTGTTGCACCTGAGCTTTACCTTAAGCGTCTAGTGGTTGGTGGTTTTGATCGTGTATTCGAGATCAACCGTAACTTCCGTAACGAAGGTCTGTCTCCACGTCATAACCCAGAATTCACAATGATGGAATTCTACCAAGCGTACTCTGATTACAAAGACCTTATGGATCTAACTGAAGAGATGCTAAGCACAGCGGCTATGGACGTCCTTGGTTCTACTTCTATGCCTTACGGTGACGAAACAGTTGAGTTCGGTGGCAAGTACGCGCGTATGAGCATGTTCGATGCGATCAAGCACTACAACCCTGAGCATGCTGAGATTCAAGCACTAACAGAAGCAGACCTACAAGACCGTGAGAAGATGGTAGCAATCGCGAAATCTGTACACGTTGAAGTAGAAACGTTCTGGACATGTGGTCAGCTTCTTGAAGAGATCTTTGGTGAAACGGCTGAGCCTCAGCTAATTCAACCAACGTTCATCACAGGCTACCCAGCGGATATCTCTCCTCTAGCTCGTCGTAGCGATGACAACCCGTTCTTCACAGACCGTTTTGAGTTCTTCATCGGTGGTCGTGAAGTAGCGAACGGCTTCTCTGAGCTTAACGATGCACAAGACCAAGACGAGCGTTTCAAAGCGCAAGTTAACGCGAAAGACGCGGGTGATGATGAAGCAATGTACTACGATGCAGACTACATCACAGCACTAGAGCACGGCTTACCACCAACAGCGGGTCAAGGTATCGGTATCGACCGTCTAGCAATGCTATTTACAAACACGCACACAATCCGTGACGTGATCTTGTTCCCGGCAATGCGCCCACAAGCGTAACTCTTGCTTACGGGTCGTAACACCCAATAAAATTTAAAAGCCACCTTCGGGTGGCTTTTTCTATTTTTAGAGCTCAAAACCTAGTCTGTACCGCACTCTTGATTCGAAAAATCACTATTTCTGACATAGTCTTACTATTGAGACATAAAATCTAAGATAGTCTCACTACTATACGTCTCTGCGCTGAATACGATCTCGTGGCATCTAGCCGAACGAAAAGCGATGAGTCGTATTAGTCTGATTTAAATAAAAATAGAATAAGGAAGAAGGATGGGAACTCAATTTAAGATGGATTCCTTACCAGGTTCTCTTATCGTCGTTGGTGGTGCGTACGAACCCTGGTTATCTGTATTAGAACAAGTGGGTTGGCAGTGTACCCAGTGTGCTGACTTGCGAAAAGCGGATGCCTTGATTGCTGATATTGGCCCATGTATTGGTATTGTCGATCTCAGCCATGATGAATTCAGTCTTAATGGTATTGCTAACCTTGTGAGTAACAATAAGCAAGTACGATGGCTCGCTTTTATCCGTGAATCGCAATTAAGCTCTGATACGATCTGCCAATTTATCGTTAACTTCTGTATCGACTTTTTCACGGCACCTATCCCTGATGCTCAGCTATTGAGTACGATTGGACATCAGCTGGGAATGCTCAAGTTAGAACAGAAAGTATGGCCAAATTACGGTATCAATAACAATATGGGCTTACTGGGTGACTCAGTTGCTGTGAAGCGCTTGAGAGATCAAGTCAAGCGTATTGGTCCAACCGATGTCAGCATCCTGATTTATGGAGAGAGCGGCTCAGGCAAAGAGACGATTGCACGCTCTATTCATCAAAACTCCTCACGATCTCAAAAGCCATTTCTAACGGTGAACTGCCGTGCCTTGTCTGAAATGAGAATAGAAGCTGAGGTATTTGGAATATCAGCACAACCAACGTCTTCTCCTTGTATGCTGGAAGAGGCCGATGGTGGCACCATCTTGCTCAATGATGTTTTGGCGATGCCACGTAATCAACAGTTGAATCTGCTGCGTTTTCTACAAGAAGGCAAGATTGAGACCGCAGAAGGACCTAAGTCTGTTGATGTGAGAATTCTGGCTGCGAACTCCTCTGATATCGAGAAAGCACTGATAGAAGGGGACTTCAATGAAGAGCTTTATCACTATATCAATGTGCTGCGCATTCATGTGCCGAGCCTGAAAGAGCGTGTAAGCGATATCTCCGTACTAGCTGATCACTTCCTACGAGAGTATTCGAAAGAGTTTAATGCTCAGGCTAAGAGTTTTTCAGACGATGCCATTCGTTCGATGAATCGCTACCACTGGCCAGGCAATGTTCGCGAATTGATGAATCAGATAAAGCGTGTTGTGTTGATGTCGGATGCAGTGATCATCGAAGATCACCAACTAGATTTACCAAAACAGAATGATGAACGACGTAGCTTGAAGAGTATTCGTGAACGTTCAGAGCGCGATGCGTTGTTAATTGTTTTGGAATCATACGGTGGTCAGGTTTCGCTGGCAGCTAAAGAACTTGGTGTATCACGGGCAACCATGTACCGTTTGTTGAATAAACACAGCCTTATTTCTGAGGGAGTGGTGTAGAACTTTCTTCTAAGTCATTCAATCTGTTCGTGTAAATTTAAGAGCCACGCATCATGCGTGGTTTTTTTTGTTGCTAGTCGTTACGTTTATGTTCGAACAACTGAGAGATGAACTCTAAGTCGTTAAGAGAGATATGCTGTGATTTTATATAACCATAGTGAATATGTTATATGTAAATGAATATGCAACTGATATTTCAGGCGATTGCATTGTTTTAAAAATGTTAACCAATTAGCGGTTGAATAATATACTCACTTGGTTAGACTTTAACCGTGAAAGCAACGATTTAATAAAGACTTGTCTGCTTTTACTTCCCCATTTCTTTTTGGATTTTTTAGTTAGCTTGGAGGCGCAAATGAAACATTTCGATTTTATACAGCACATTTGCGCGTCGTTTGATCCGTGTACTGACATGGTGACTGTTATGTCACAAATCTCAGCCATGGCCGATCGAAACACCCAAGATAAACCTAACTAATAGATCCGTATCCTTATTTGGCTGCGGAAAAATAGCAGCTAAGTGAGAAGCCCTCATACTATCTAACACGCTATTTTTCCTCAGTTGACTCAACAACTGGAGAGTTATTATGCGTCACTCAGTATATTTAAAATTAGCAACAGTCCTTATCCGTGCCGATCTTCGTCGTGAAGAGCGGGAATGGCAGCGAAAAGTACGTCGTAGTTCACTAGACCTACCTTGGCACAACACTCATTTGCTAAGAGATATTGGCCTTGAAGCCGATGGTCGTCCAATTGGTTTCTCTGAGCCTGAAGTTGTCACCATTGAACGTCGCGTTCGTCATCTTCGTCGTGTTCTTAGCGCGCGAATACCGACGTAATCTTTCGGGGTTGATCGCACCTTTCAACCCCTTAAATCATTGACGGTGATAGTTAGGTGTCAAAAGTGAGCGCTTTTGAACTAGAACTGGACAAAAAAGAGAAGCATTGGCTTCTCTTTTTTGTTTTTTTAATCGAGAAAAATCAACGTGCCCTAGTAAAGAAATAGAGTTCTACTAAGCTATAGAGAGCAAGGGAGGCCGGTTATGCAAAAGCATCAGTTAGACATGTGGCTACATGGAGAGCACAAAGACTCGTATCAAATCCCCAAAGTGTACGTTATTGGCTGTTCCGATATCTCGGAATATCTGCTGGCTGTGGAGTACAAACACAAGCTTGAGCCGGTAAAACAAGATGGTGAGCCACTTCACTTTGGATCTTTGGATCAAGTGAAAGAGGAGTTACTCCGGCTAGGGTTTGAAAAGGCCTATCTTCGCTTGCACAATGCTTATGACGAATTTGGCAGTGAGCCAAGTCAAAGCTACTGTGATATCGAATTAGCGTTGAAACCTCATTGATCAAAGAACGTAACTCACTGATATTGTTTCGTACTAATGTTTATTGGGCTATGCGTAATGCGTCGTCAGCAAGTTGTGAGTAAATTGAGTTCGCAAATAAAACCCACGAGGCTTGGTCTTGATGGGCTTTCCACTGGCTCCATAAGCTTCGGTTAACACGCGACTGTTTGCGGCCTTTGGACGTAAGTGTAGGGCTTCTCCATGCCTTGCCGTGATCTGTTCAACGTTCCCTAAAACGATCAACTCCATCAACTCTTCCCAGTCTCTCTTTAGGAGTTCGTTCTCAGCTTCACTTGGTGTCCATAGTAGTGGTGATCCAACGTGACGTTCTGCCAGCGGGATTTCTCTTTCCCCTTCTACAGGGATCCACAACACTTTAGACAGTTTATTGCGAACATGGCTGGTTTCCCATGTCAGTCCTTGCACTCCCATTAATGGCGCCACACAAACAAAGGTGGTTTCAAGTGGCTTACCAGAATAGCCAATCGGAATACTCTTTAGCTCGATGCCTAGCTTCGCGAAATCCTGTTCTGGTTTACTGCCGGCAGGTGCGCCTAAGTGCCATTCTAACAGTTGCCCAACCCAGCCTTTGTCTCGCTTAAGATCGTTTGGCATGTCCATCTCTGCTTCATCAGCGAGCTCTTTGAAGGTCATCCCGGCAATCGCGTAAGCTCTGTCTAACAACTCTTGTTGTGTTTGTGGTTCTGGTTTCATAATAAAAGGCATGATCAAAAAAATGATTTTATCAGAAGTTATCACCAAATGACGACTGGTTAAGAAATGATCTCCTAGTCGAAGAAGGGATCAAACTTAGGGTTATCCACAGGACATAAAGGTAATTAATTGAAATATTAATTTAGTGGATAAATAAACAGGGGTTTTTGGTGGATAAAATGCTTGCCAAATGGGGTGTAAAATGAATCTTTCACTTGGTAGTGTGGATAAACACCGGGGTGGTTGATCTTTGAACAGCTTGTGTTTTTAAAAGATCTTTTGAGTTTTGACTGTGCTTTGATTTTTTATTTTTATTTTAAGGTGTTGATTTTTAATGTTTAAGTTTTTGTTTTTCTAGTGGGCTGGTTTTAGTGTTGATGAATCTATGGATTAAAAAAAACGATTGCGGCTAATTCTTCACATAGTTATTCACAGAAAAGGTGAATAAATGTGGTCTAGGTCTCACTATTGTGTGGGTAACTCGGATTTGAGCAAAACTTATCCATATTTGCAGATAATATTCATAAATATAGCGCTTATCACGTCACTAAGTTTGCTCCAATTGGGGATATGTGGAAAAATCAGTGTAATTAAAAATTTAGATAGAGGTTGGCCAGTGATAGATGGCGATGGTTACCGATTAAATGTTGGTATTGTAATCTGTAACAACCATGGTCAGGTCTTCTGGGCTAAACGATACGGGCAACATTCATGGCAATTCCCTCAAGGGGGAATAGATGAAGGTGAAACTCCGGAACAGGCAATGTACCGTGAGTTGTATGAAGAGGTTGGCCTTACTAAAAAGGATGTAAAGATCGTCGCGACAAGTCGTCATTGGTTACGCTACAAGCTACCCAAACGACTGGTTCGGTGGGATTCTAAACCTGTCTGTATTGGACAAAAACAGAAGTGGTTCCTTTTACGCTTAGATTGCGATGAATCGCGTATCAATATGCAGCGTGGGAGTACACCTGAGTTTGATGGTTGGCGTTGGGTGAGTTACTGGTACCCAGTTCGACAAGTAGTTTCTTTTAAGCGAGATGTTTACCGTCGAGCGATGAAAGAGTTCGCATCTTTAGCAATGCCGTTTAAAGAGCGAAAAACAAAAGGAAAACGCAAATTGCGTAGAGGTTAAGCATGCTCAGTCAACTAAGGGAAATAGTTGAACACGTATCAAGAGTTGAAGATGTATCGACGGCACTTGATATTCTAGTTAAAGAGACATGCAGTGCGATGCAGACGGAATGTTGCACCGTGTATTTAGCCAATAATGATATGCAGCGCCTTGAGTTGATGGCAACTCAAGGCCTGATCTTTGAAGGTAATAGTATTCACATTGGTTTCGACGAAGGCTTAGTTGGCCTCGTGAAACGAAGTGCTGAACCTATTAACCTTGCACAAGCGTCTGCTCACCCTGCTTATAAGTTTTTTCCAGAACTTGGAGAAAACATTTACCACTCTTTTCTTGGTACTCCGATTATCCATCGCAAGCAAGTGCTTGGCGTATTGGTTATTCAACAAAAAACACCTCGTTTATTCAGTGAGATGGAAGAGTCATTCCTCGTTACGCTCTCAGCTCAACTTGCAGTTATTGTGGCGCACGCTCAAACTCAAGGTCATTGGCTGTTGGAACAACAAAAGCTGCCAGGCATCAAAGGTATTGCTGCTTCATCTGGGGTAGCGATTGGTGATCTGTGGTGGGACAACACCCAACCTGAATTAACGGATGTGTATCCTGCTTCGACGCTCAATATCGAGCGCGAGCAAGAGTTATTGGCAGTGGCGGTTGAGAATGCCCTCAATGACTTCAAGCGCATGCGAAAGCGCTTAGACAGTGAAATCAATAAAGACGCATTGGCGATCTTTGACCTGTTTACGCACTTACTCAACGATCCTATGTTGCGTAAGGATCTAAAAAGCCAGATTCAGAAAGGCGATAAAGCGGACTGGGCACTAAGACAGGTGGTTGAGAGCTATTCCAACCGCTTTGCTCGTATGTCGGATGTGTATTTGCGTGAAAGGGCGCAGGATATTCGAGAACTCGGTCAAAGGCTGTTGTACTTCCTTCATAACTCTGAGTATGAGCTACGTACCTTAGATAAGCCGATTATTCTGGTGGTTCGTGAGTTAACCGCTTCAGTATTAGCGTCGATTCCAAAAGAGAAGCTGTTGGCAGTGCTCTCTTTGGAAGGGGCGGCGAACTCGCACGCTGCTATTTTATCTCGCGCGCTTGGTATTCCTTCGGTGATGGGGGTTAGCATTAACCTCGAGCAAGCGAATGGTAAGCAAGCCATCGTCGATGGTTATAGTGGCGAGATCTTTATCGAGCCGACCAAGAACCTGCTCAAAGAGTATCGCGGGCTGATTCTTGAAGAGAGTGAGCTCTCCTCAATGGTCAATCGCGAGCTGTATCTACCTGCGAAAACCCAAGATGACCAACAGGTCGAAATCCTACTTAATGCAGGTTTGAGCGCTGATACCAATATTGCTATCAACCAAGGTGTTGATGGCGTTGGTTTGTACCGAACGGAAATCTCGTTCTTATTGCAACAACGTTTCCCATCAGAGGATGAACAGTTCAAGCAGTATCGTTCTGTGCTTTCAAGCTACCCAAATAAGCAGGTGGTGATGCGTACACTCGATATTGGTGGTGACAAGGCATTACCTTACTTCCCAATCGAAGAGGACAACCCCTTCCTTGGCTGGCGTGGTATCCGTTTTACGCTGGATCATCCTGATATCTTCATTATCCAACTGCGTGCCATGTTGCGTGCGAGTTGTGAAAGCCATAACTTGAGCATTCTGCTACCGATGATTTCGGGCGCTCAGGAGTTGGATGACGCCCTGCAGTTGATTGAGCAAGCCTATGATGAAGTGCATGAACTTGATAACCGAGTACGAATGCCGCGTATCGGTATCATGATTGAAGTGCCTTCGATGCTCTATCTTCTACCGCTGATTGCTGACAAGGTCGATTTTGTCTCTGTCGGCACCAATGACTTAACCCAATATTTATTGGCCGTTGACCGGAACAATTCCCGCGTCTCTGATGTCTATGAATCTATGCACCCGGCAGTGATCATGGCATTGAAACAGATTCATGATACTTGTAAGCAATATCAATTACCTGTGTGTATTTGTGGAGAGCTAGCCGGTGATCCAATGGGCGCATTGTTACTGCTTGGGTTGGGGTATCAGACGTTAAGTATGAACACCTCGAATGTGGCTAGAACCAAATATTTGATTCGCCAATCTAACTTGAGCGAATTACAGGATTTGGCAAATAAGGCACTTTCAAAGCCGTATGGCAGTGACATCTATAGTATGATGCTGAACTATTTCGAAGAGCGTGAATTTACAGGCTTCATTCGAGCAGGTAAAAAATAGGAATTAACGTGTCATATGAACTTATAGGCTTGCTAGCAGGCCTTGGTGCTGTTGTTGGTGTTTTAGCTGGCTTGCTGGGTATTGGCGGTGGGTTGATGGTGGTTCCGGCCTTACTGTTCTTGCTCCCGAAAGCGAGTATCCCTCAAGAGTTTGCAATGCAAATGGCATTAGCGACCTCGCTATCTACCATTATTGTTACGTCAGGATCGTCTGCGATTAACCACTTAAAGTTGGGTAACGTCGAGATATTTGTCGTTAAATGGTTAATGCCAGGGGTTGTGGTTGGCGGTTTTCTCGGTTCTTTTGTAGCTGACGTTATTCCTTCTCAATACCTGCCTAAAGTTTTTGGTGTGATTGTGTTAGTGCTAGCACTGCAGATGCTGTTGTCGATTCGCTCTAAGAGCCAAAAAGCGATGCCGGGCTCTGCGACAACCATGTTATGTGGTGGTGGCATTGGTTTGGTTTCAAGCTTAGCGGGTATTGGTGGTGGGTCGTTGTCTGTACCTTTCCTTAACCATCATGGTGTGGAAATGCGCAAGGCAGTGGGCTCGTCTTCGGTGTGTGGTTTCGTTATCGCTATCTCTGGAATGCTAGGCTTTATTTGGCATGGCTCGTCTGTCGAGGGGTTGCCTGCGTTTAGCCTCGGTTATGTCTACCTGCCTGCCTTGGTTGCGATATCGTGCACATCAGTGCTAACCACACGAGTGGGGGCGAAACTGGCTACGCAATTACCAACACCAGTACTTAAGAAGTTCTTTGCGGTATTTTTAATGTTTATAGCAGCGACCATGCTGCTGTAGTGTCTTTCGTTAGCGATTGAGCTAACCGTTATTCAATTTAGATAGAGAGCCAAGTATGTCTCAGGGTTTTATTGAATTCCCAAATATCGATCCTGTTCTTATTGAACTAGGACCAATCTCAGTTCGTTGGTACGGCCTAATGTACCTTGTCGGTTTTATGTTTGCTCTTTGGTTAGCAAATCGCCGAGCTGATCAGCCGGGTAGCGGTTGGACTCGAGAGCAAGTATCAGACTTATTGTTCGCTGGCTTTCTAGGTGTGGTACTTGGTGGTCGTATTGGCTACGTGTTGTTCTACAATTTTGACCTTTTCTTAGCGGATCCACTTTATCTATTTAAAGTATGGACTGGCGGTATGTCTTTCCACGGTGGCTTGCTGGGTGTTATCACCGCAATGTTCTGGTATGCGAAAAAGAATGGTCGCACCTTCTTCGGCGTTGCAGACATGATTGCACCACTCGTCCCATTTGGGTTAGGCATGGGCCGTCTAGGTAACTTCATGAACAGTGAGCTATGGGGCCGTGTTACGGATGTGCCATGGGCAATCGTATTCCCGAATGGTGGTCCACTTCCTCGTCATCCATCTCAGCTTTATGAAATGGCGCTTGAAGGGATTGTGCTGTTCTTTATCTTGAACTGGTTTATTAAAAAGCCTCGTCCTCTTGGTTCTGTATCAGGGTTATTCCTTGCAGGATATGGTACATTCCGCTTCTTAGTAGAATACGTACGTGAACCAGATGCTCATTTAGGCTTGTTCGGCGGGTTTATCTCTATGGGACAAATCCTATCACTGCCAATGGTAATCATCGGTGCGCTGATGATGGTATGGGCATACAAGCGCGGTCACTACAAAGACGAATTACCACAACAAACGAAGTAAGGAATTGGTGTGAAACAGTATTTAGATCTCTGTCAGCGTATCGTTGATAACGGTACTTGGATTGAAAATGAACGCACGGGCAAGCGCTGCCTAACTGTGATCAATGCTGACCTTGAATATGATGTTGGTAACAACCAGTTCCCGCTTGTCACTACACGTAAGAGCTTTTGGAAAGCGGCAGTTGCTGAACTGCTTGGCTACATTCGCGGTTACGACAACGCTGAAGATTTTCGTAAGCTAGGAACGAAAACTTGGGATGCGAATTCGAACCTGAATGAAGCATGGCTGAATAACCCTTACCGCAAGGGTGAAGATGACATGGGCCGTGTTTATGGTGTTCAAGGCCGAGCATGGGCAAAGCCTGATGGTGGTCATATCGACCAACTGAAGAAGATTGTTGATGACCTGACGAACGGTATCGATGACCGTGGTGAGATCTTAAACTTCTACAACCCAGGTGAGTTCCACATGGGATGTTTGCGTCCGTGTATGTACAGCCATCACTTCTCACTACTTGGTGACACGCTGTACCTAAACAGTACTCAGCGCTCTTGTGATGTACCACTAGGCCTGAACTTCAATATGGTTCAAGTATACGTGTTCCTAGCTATCATGGCGCAAATCACGGGTAAAAAAGCGGGTGTGGCTTACCACAAGCTAGTTAACGCTCATATCTATGAAGATCAACTGGCGCCAATGCGTGATATTCAGCTAAAGCGTGAGCCTCTAGCTGGCCCTACATTCCACATCAACCCAGAGATTAAGTCTCTAGAGGATTTAGAAACTTGGGTAACAATGGATGACTTCTGGGTTGAAGGTTACGAGTGCCACGAAGCGATTAAGTACCCATTCTCGGTTTAATCGTATCCGTTTGTTTGATTGAAAGGCTGCCACTGTGCCTGTCTCTTATACACAAATCCCTAAGCCACGCTTGGGGATTTTTTTTGAACTA
>NZ_JAEFCE010000027.1:0-61496 GCF_016406055.1 Vibrio sp. IB15 | reverse complement strand
AAGAGTCAAGCACATGGGACAGGCATGTCTTCGCTCTGAATTAAGCAACAAAGCCCCCTGATGGTCATAAGCTGGAGATACACTCAGGCTCACTTAAAAGTAGGTTAGAGGCACTTAAAGCGAAACCATACAGCGGACTCATTTGGCTTTAAGCACGATAAGCGTTTAAATACTCTTTAATTTAACGGCAGCCTAAAAAGGCAAATTCACTCAACTTATGCTCACAAACAGCTTCATCGAGCTGCCTGAAAAACATTTTATTGCGCTCAATAATTAGTAAATCAATAACCTACTATTGAGAGTCTTGCGTCTTTTTAACAATCAGCTCTCGCAACCAGCGATGGCTAGGCTCAGAATCAAAGTAATGGTGCCACAATAAAAATAACCCTCCAGGTACCAAATCGATGGGAACTGGCTTCATCACAAGTTCACCGCTATCGATATAATCGCGCACCGAGTTGTATGGATAGCACATCAACAGGTCGCTCTGTTTACAGAGTTTGATAGCACTAGTGATATCCGACACGTTCGCGGCCTTGTTGATCTCTAACTGCTTAGCGTTAAGCACTTCCATCAATAACCAGTCGCCCGCTCCGCCCGTCACCAATTGTATGTGTCGATACTTAAGAAAGGTGTCGAGGTTCCACTCTTCTTGCAAAGCGGGGTGATCATTACGCATTAAACAAACAGAATAATCTAGGCACAACTCAACGTAATCCAACTCATCCGGAATACATTGCACATGGGTTGAAGCACGTTCATCTAATTCAAAAATACCGATACCAAAATCGACTTCGCGCTTGAGTAAACGTTTGAAACTATCACTACTCCACGTTGAGCTGTTGATGGTGATATGGGGGGCATCGGCAAGCGCTGTCGGCATAAATTGCGGATAAACCGCAGTGTAGGCGGTCTCAACCAGGTCTATAGTGAAAGTACGCTCACTCTCCTTAGGATCGAACACCTCAGGGACAGTTAGCTTTTCGATTTGCAGCAAAATTTGGTGGATCTTGGGCGCTAATACGAGTGCTTTTGGGGTTGGGAATAGCCCTTTAGACTCACGCTCAAATAGCGGGTCGTCAAACAAAGCTCGGAGCTTAGTGAGTTGTTTGCTTACAGCAGATTGGCTCAAAAACAGTCGCTCTGCCGTTTTGCTCACGCTGCGTTCTTCAATCAGAACGTGTAAGCACAACAGTAAATTCATATCGCATTTAAGTAAGCTTTTAACATCGACCATGATATTCCCCAAGTTCAGGTTAATGATGATTATTTGTCACTTTAAATCATATCATGCTCTTGGTAAATTGAGCGCATGTGAGTTAACACACTCAAAGAATAATAGAATTAAGGAATACTCATGGATTTTCTAGCACTACCAAAGATTGACTTACACTGCCACCTAGACGGAAGTGTTCGCCCAGATACGATTATTGATCTAGCAAAGCAGTACAATATCGAACTACCTGAAGACCGTGATGCGGTTGTTCAATCTCTAACAGTGCCTGAAGATTGCAAAAACCTAGATGAGTACCTAGCTTGTTTCAGCCTGCCACTAAAAGTGATGCAAACTGAAGAAGCGATTGAGCGTATCTCTTTTGAGCTTTACGAAGACGCAGCACTAGAGAACGTTAAGTACCTAGAAGTTCGTTTCGCACCAATCCTGCACGTGAATAAAGGCCTGTCTCTTGACGCGATCATTGCAAGTGCAGTGAAAGGCATGAAGCGTGCTGAAGAGAAATACGACATCAAGGGCAACTACATTATGTCTGTACTGCGTATGTTCCCTAAAGATTCAATCAAAGACGTGATCGATGCAGGTAAGCCATACCTTGGTAAAGGCGTTGTAGCATTTGATATTGCTGGCGGTGAAAAGCCAGGTTTCTGTGCTGAGTTCCCTGAATACACGCAATACGCGATCGAACAAGGCTACCGAGTGACGGTTCACGCAGGTGAGCAATGGCACGGTCAAAACGTTTACGACGCAGTGACTATGCTGGACGCTGAGCGTATCGGCCACGGTGTTCACATCCAAGGTAACGAAGATGCGTACAACATTGTGAAAGAGAAGCAGGTTGCGCTTGAAACTTGCCCAACGAGTAACGTTCAAACTAAATGTATTCATAAATTCAGCGACCACCCAATTTCTGAATTCAAGAAAGATGGCATCATTGTAACAATCAACACCGATAACCGCACTGTGTCGAACACAACAATGACTAACGAAGTGAAACGCGTATGTGAAACTTTCGACCTAACGAAAGAAGATTACGCAGAAATCTACAAGTACTCTGTAGAAAGCGCATTTGCTTCAGACGAAGTAAAGCAGCATCTAATGGGTTTTGTTGAGCAAATCTAACGGTTAAAAGCGCCTTTTGCTGAAGAGCTAGGCTCACTTAACGCTAGTGCTTAAAGGCACAAAATAGGAAGAGAAAGGCTGACGCTTTTCTCTTTTTTTATGTCCATTTATCAGTATTCTGATACCAATATTGATTCGCAAGATATAAACCATGAACACAAAAACAGAACTCGAAAAAATGCTCACTGGCGAGGTTTTTGACGGCGCCGACCATGAGATTAGCCAAATGCGTTCTCATGCCAGTAAAGCCCTGTCAGACTTCAATCAATGTACAGACGATACTCAACAGCCAAGTTTGCAAACAAACCTGTTTGGCAAGATTGGTAGCAGCATAGTGCGTCCCCCTTTTCATTGTGAGTTTGGTAAAACCATTGAGATAGGTGACGATACTTTCATTAACATGAATGTGGTCATGCTGGACGGCGCTAACATCAAAATTGGCAACAATGTTTTAGTAGGGCCAAGCGTTCAATTTTATACCGCCTCTCACTCTCTGGACCACCGCAGTCGTCGTCAGTGGGAAACCTTCTGTTTCCCTATTATCGTTGAAGATGATGTATGGATTGGTGGGAACTCGGTCATTAATCAAGATGTGACGATTGGCGCTCGCTCTGTTATCGCTGCCAACTCTGTCGTCAACAGTGATGTACCACCAGATTGCCTCTACGGCGGCACGCCAGCCAAATTAATCCGGTATCTGAATCGAAAAAATGAAAACAAACACCGTAAAAAAGTGGGATGTTGAATAATCAACATCCCACTTTAAACACCCATTAAATTAACGCCGAGATAATCAAGGTATTATCAAAGGATCATCCATATTAAAGTTTAAAGTGGTTGATCTCTTGCTCTAACTCGTTGGATAACTTAGATAGATTAGCCGCTTTGTCTGAAGTCTGTTGCGCTTCAATCGATAACTCGTTGGACACATCTCTAATACCCTCCGTATTACGAGTAATTTCGTTCGTCACAGAGGCTTGCTCTTCTGCTGCTGATGCTATCTGTGTCGCCATATCACTAATCTGTTCAATAGCCAAATGAATTTGGCCCAAGCTAACTGTTGCAGAGTTTGCATCATCAACACTCGTGCTTGCTAGCTTGCGACTTTCATCCATAATAGATACTGCTTGACCTGTAGTGCCTTGCAACAATTCAATCGTACCTTGTATTTCTTTAGTCGATGCATGAGTGCGCTGACTTAATATTCTCACTTCATCTGCAACTACGGCAAATCCTCGACCTTGTTCACCAGCTCGTGCAGCCTCGATAGCTGCGTTCAAAGCCAACAAGTTTGTTTGTTCCGCGATATCTTGAATCGTTGAGAGTATCGCATTGATACTTTGCCCATGCTGTTCTAATTGCTGAATGATATCGGTGGCTACTTGAACTTCACTCTCCAAACTTTGAATAGAGCTTTGTGTTTCTTGAACTTGACTTGAGCCTGTTGAACATTCAAGAACGGCTTGCTCTGAATTACTTGCTGTAAGGTCAGCGTTACTTGCTATTTCTTGAGTAGCCGCAGCCATTTCATTAACAGCTGTCGCAACCATATTGATTTCATCTTGTTGATAAGAGATTCTCTGCGAGTTACTCGTTGCTTGTTGAGCAATATCTTTAGCCTGTTCAGAAAGCGCGATAGAAACGCCACTTAAACGAGTAACCATCGAGTGCATGTTTTCAACAAAGCGATTAAAACTGTTTGCTAATTTTCCAACTTCATCATTACAACGTGGTTTTATCCGTTGGGTCAGGTCTGCATCTCCTGATGCAATTTCTGCTAGAGCCAGTGAGACATTCTCCAGATCTTTGAATAATACTTTCATTAAAATAAAGATAAACGCAGCTACAGATAGCACGACAAACAATGCTACAAAGATCATATCTCGCAATAGCTCTGATTGATGAGCAGTCTCCGTATTAGCATCCATTTCTATGGCGTACATCCAGTTTGTTTCAGGCACTCGAGAAAAGTAGTAAAATTTATTTTCTTGGTTGATACTGATAGTAACAACCTGTTGTTGGTCAGCTGCTCGTTCAATAAGGTCACTTGTAAAATCAGGCGCAATAAAAGTTGTTGGTTTCAATACAAGGCTATTTTTAGGATGCGCTAAAAAAGTATGACTTTTCATATCAATCAAAATAGCGTGCGCATTTTTGCCTACATTGATATCACTGATACCTTTAAGCAATGAATCTAATGAAATATCTACCCCAACAACACCGTTTAAAATACCTTCTTGCTTAATTGGTCGAGCGATAGTAACCATTAACTGTGCTGTGTTTAAGTCATGATAAGCAGGCGTAATGATTGTTTTATTGGCATTTTTTGCCTCTAAGTACCAAGGTCTCCCTCTCAGGTCGCTAGCTGAATTCCCCGTGAGTGTGTCTAAGGTTTTACCATCCTCTGTTGCAAAATAGGTATCTGCAAACTTTCCGGCTTCTTGTGCTTGGCTTAGAGAAGCAAATATACCAATATTGCTCTCCTTAATATCGATCGACGATAAAACCGATTTTTTGTAGGAAACCCAACTTGATAGATACTCTGTAGCAACATAACTTGAACTTTGGGCTCTGGCTTTGATCGCAGTATTGGTTGCATCATTAAGGCTATTGGCGGAAACCCAAGTCAGAATAGAACCCATGGCTATAACAGCAAAAAGTGATGTAAATGATATTTTTGTTTTTAGGCTAAAATCTTTTATTCTTTGTATCATACTCGTCTTATCTAATATTGGAATAACATGATGTCGGACCAGTATTTTATAGAACAAATAAAAACAATTAATGTCGATATATAACATTTCATTATTAATAAAAAACCAAACGCGCATTTTATACAAATAAATAAACAATAAAATAAAAGCCACGCAAATCATATTCACGAAAATGATGACAAAGTATGGAAGCACTGTGATTTTATGATGAATTAGACGAACAGAAATGAAATAAAAAGAGGCTCGGAACAATCGCCAGTCAAGCCTCTCGAAAGACAATACAGTCACTAACGACCATACTCACTCAAACATATCATCGTGATCGTGGATAGCACCTCTTACATCATCTTGAGTCAACACACGTTTGTCTAAAACATGTTTAACTTGTTTACCCAAATCAACAAGCGCATCTCGATTTGCTTTAGTTTGGCGCTTACCTGCACTTCTGAGACAATAATTAAGCTCATGCTCTTCGCTGAAGTTCACTAGATCTCTATCTGCAGCCATACTTACCTCCTAATTACATTAAACTCAATTAGAAGTCTGGCCTGAAAATGGCTAAATTCAAGTATCAAGTTGACAAAAGAACAAAAAAACAACCAACCGTGGCGCTATCTACCTTTCTTTCCCGCCTTACCAAGGTAATCCACAATATGCTCAAAGTAACCAGGAATCCACAACACCTACCTCCCCCTTCCTCAGATACAAAACAGGCAATCACCGTAATAGATATTTGTGTATTTATCCGAATTGTGAGGAACAATAGTAATGCTTACAAAGCACCGTAATGGAGTCACCCATAAACAACAAAGCCACAGCTGGCGCTGTGGCTCTCTTTTTCACTAAATAAACTGACAGTACAGCTAGCTCAGTAGCCAATAACTAATAGGATTATCAGGGCACTGATAAGGTCCACATTCAACAAAGGTTGCAATGGCATTGAGGGCAACCACAACGATGGCTAATAAGCACGCCACACGCCCCAAGTTACTCACCTTATACGCTTCTTGCGACGGTTCTTTATTGGTCAGTATTAAAATAACGGCAACCGCTAATATGGTCGCAGCAAATAACACGAAAGCCCAAGTGTAATAGTGCATCCCAAAGATAGGACTACCATAGCCAGGCGTGCCTGGAATCACATGCAGCGATACCTGCCGTAGTGAGGTGGCGACACCATACAAGGCACCGATCAAAACAATGCCATAGTGACGAGGTTGAGGCCCATAAACCACATTCAACATAAAGCCAAACGCAACCATTACGAAACCGATGCGCTGCAATAAACACAGCGGGCAAGGCAACTCATGAAGAACAAACTGAAGGATAAAGCCTATCAACAGAACGGCAGTCATACCGAGTAGGCCAAGCGTATTTAGGAGCGTTAATTGATCTCGATTCATGTTAGCTCCTTACAATAAGATGGGTAATGAATCAGTCGCATGGTGATTAAACCAATACAACCCTAGGATCACGGAGCCCGCAAAAAAGCCATAAGCTGCAGTCTTTTTGTCAAAAAAAGCGCATAGCATAGCAACGAGTAATAGTAGAAACAGTAAAGACATCATAAGAGGTATTCCCTCGCTATTTATTAAGTCCAGTCATATTGAACGTCAAAATGAATATCCACACCTACACCACAAACAGCATTCAAAATCGGCAAATTTATGGATTACGGATTAAAAATCATCAATTTAATACTTGTTAGTAAGCGTTAACCTGTCAAGTTTCCACCGCTAACAAAACGCTTCCGCCAAGAGAAGATGCAAGTAACACGCCGAATCAATATAAGAATACGCACCTCAACATCAGGTATACCACGAAACGAAGCACAGATATTAAGATTAGCTACACTTACCAAACAGGGATAACACTTAAGAGTAAATGGCTAGGGAACATAATGAAAACAACACGATTTTTCTCTGCCCTATTTCTTACCAGCCTTACCATTCCCAATATTACTTGGGCTAACTACGCGATCGTTCTGCCCGGTCAACATGAGCAAGGGAGTGATTTACAAGGCAATGAAATATCTACCCACGATGTGATTGATTGGGAGCTCAGCCATAGTGATTTGATATTTGGATCTAATGCTAACCAAAACCTTAAAACCAATATCCCGGCCGTTGGCTACATGTACAACCAAAAGTTAGAGTTGAACTCAGTTGTACTCGAAGACGAGATTAGAGAAATAGCAGAACGATACGACATCGATTACGAAGATTTCTTTTTACACTTTTCAGAAGACACAATCCTTGCAGAGCCAAACCCAACTCATGGCGAGAATACCCTGTTAAACCGCAAACCCATGCTTGTGGGTTATACCACAGACGCAATGCACGCAGGTTTTGCCCTTTACCAGCCACCACCTTGGGATGCCGATGTCTTCGAACACTTCCAACAAGGTGGCGCACTCTACCTTTACCACTCTGAACAATTCGATAGTGTCGATTTTGAGTTTTCACGCTTTGCACAAGGTGGGAAGTTTTGGATTGAATACCCTTCTGAGGTGAACACCAACAATCAAGTCACAGCATGGTCTCATCTTGTTGTAAGTGAAGATAACACCGAGAACATGACTCAAAACCAAGCGGTTAGCTGGCAAGTGCCCTCTGATTGGGTACGAGCAAGCACTCACGATGGTAGTGGCAACAGTTATGGTGGCGGGCAATTTTTTGGCTCCTCTTTTGTCCGTGATGGAGGGCGTTTATACGTAGTAAGAGTGCGTTGGCAAGGCCAAGCAAGTGATATTCGACCTCGTTTAAGTCGTGTCCAGTTCACAGATAGCTTTCCCCAAATGACCAAAGAAGACTTACCGCCTAAAAGCGTTGAGCTTGGTTCTAAAGAGAGTAGCCACAGCCCCTCCCCTAATGAACCAAAGCGTTGGCGAAAAATTCGTGGCTTCGACCAATCGGCCGACCTTAACCAAGACAACTATTTGTCTCCTGCTGAATACCAGAATCGAAGCAACAAATCCGCCACAGCTCGATTTCGTTGGGAATCTCGCGTTATCCCTTTTGGTCGAATGTGGGACCAAAATTCGTCATGGTCGCTAACCAATCTGGCTAATCCCGGGCTATTGATGGCAATGGGCAGTTATTATAGTCAACATTGGACCAAGCTAGGACTTACTGGCGCCTACAACGATGACACCAATAAGCTCTTGGGTAGTAATCAATTTGATATCTACTCTGGGGGTAACATCGCTGAACTTGATGCTATCGCAGGCTCAACTGAAGCTGATGAACGCTATAAACAACAGTTTTCCGCCTTTCTCAAACGATTGACTGCCGTTAATGACAAACCGTTAATTGGGCTCAATATTGGAACAGCTAACCTCTATGGTCGAAATGGACAATCGCACCTCATAGATGCAGGAAACCTGTATTTCAGGGAGCACTATATTTTCCCGTCAACGGGTTTTAGCGGCTATGGCGGGCTATCGAAGTTTTGGGACAACTCAGCACTCGGGTATTCAGGTTCGAAGGTTATTCAACAAGCCACTACGCGCTATGGAAGAGTGCAGTTCTTTGGGAACAACCAAGAAAATTGGCAACAAGACCAGTACTCAACTCTCGCTATCTATTACCTAAACCACCATCCCGAGCAAAGCTATTTCAACCAGTGGAACAGTGGTTACGTGTATGGGAGCAACAGCACCACCACAGATAATTTCTGGAAAGCTGACGTACCCAAAAATATAGCTTACCGACCCACACCACTGCTCAACATTGATCTTGGTGTGCCTTCAAGAGCCATACCAAAGGGCTTTCAACCACTTACACTAATGCTCTCAACCCGCACTCCACAACCTGAGGATTACATGATTGTTGGCAACGCGTCACAATCCCGCATCGCTCACCCAGACCTACCGAATGGCAAGGTTTCACTATTACCTACTCATGCCTATTTCCTTTATCAATCAAATAAACAGGTTGTCGAAGGCGGCCCAGAAGACATGGTGATTGCCAGAGAGTTTGAGCATGGACGTGTTCTCTATCGCACCGATTTTTATGGAAAAAATATTGACTTTTATGCCACAGGGAAAATATCTATTCGATTAGACCCACCAATGAAGCCCGTGAGCGCTAATGGCAAAGTGGGAGAATATCTAGATGAAGTGCAGATAGGTGGTTACCAAGGTTTGATACTTCTTTACTGAAGCAGATCAAACTTGAAATAGTCACCATGAAACAAAGAAACCTAGCAAATGATCGCTAGGTTTCAAAGATAAGAACGAATTACTCTTTTCTTACTTCAGAGGATCATTATCAGGCAATGCGTTGTGTATCCATAAAGCCAAGCGCTTCTTGATATTTGCACCGTCCAACTTACTATCTGGTAACGGAGTGATTTGATTAACTTCAACAAGAAATAGATAAACTGCCTTAACCTTGATTGGTTGGGATGAGTTCGGCAAATCGAAACCTTGCAACTTTGCCATTTTGAAACCGACTTCGAGAGCCTTCTTAACCAGCTTATCTTCATTCATGATCTTTGCGGTTTTCGACATATCATCTCCATCATCTTCGTAGAATGAACCTTGAGTATATCAAACCCAATCTACGACAAGATTACAGTGCTCTCAATTCGAACACTCTATTTAATAAATTACATAAAAAGATTCGCAGATCCAAAACCGCTACCCGCTCAATTAACATTTACAAGATAAATACAAATACGCAAACGATATCTTAACAAAAAACTCAATAAGTGAGATCTTCAGTCAAGAAACCAAAAATTTGATGGATTTGAACTGACCAAGCTAAAGGATACAGAATACTATTATTTCACTTGTATACTTTTGGCTTTATAAATAAAGAATAAACCACTGTTATTTAACTAGTTTTATACCATGTCGACTTAGAACATATTTACAGTCACCCGTAATGAAAAGCTATTTACAAAATACTCATTAAGAGCATAAAATAGACCCACTAATCTTGTACTGGTGTTAATAATGCGTTACCTATGGGCTTCATTCTGTCATAAAAACCCTATCCCCGGACGAATCGTTCATATCCTCGTTATCTTGATAGCGTTAGCTTCTATCGTGGTGCCATTAATGACCAAAGATGCCACAACAATACTAATTTCACTTTGTGTTGCTTTGGTGTGTTTTGTGCTGTTTGTGTTCTTTGCCCTCGCCGACAAAATGCGTTCGGGTATGCACTAATCTAATTCGATATCGCAAAGCATTTATCTTTTTCATGCCATTATTAAATGATGGCTACTAGATACGGAAAAGCCCAAAGTTATTAGCTTTGGGCTTTTCTTCTAGCGACTATGGTTGATTACAACCGAGTGATACGACAACCGAGTCTTACAGCGTCATATGCAGAATTGGAAATGGTTTCCCCGTGTCATCAAGTGGTGAGCGTGATTCAATTTTGAACCCCATGTGCTGATAGAAGCCTACCGCTTGTGGGTTTTGCTCATTCACGTCAACTTTGGTCGCTGCCAACTGCTCAATCGCATGTTGCAACAACACCGTACCCACTCCTTGTCCTCGAACTTCGTTCAAAACGAAAAGCATCTCGACTTTTGCATCATGGACGCCCACGAAGCCAACAATCGAACCACTTTCATTTTTAACGCATTTCACAGAAACCGCAGGGAACGCATGTTCCATGATGATAGGTTTAAAAAACTCAATATCTTCTTCTGTAATGAAGTCATGAGTTGCTCGGACTGAATTCTCCCAAACCTTAAGCATTTCTGCATAATCTTCAGGAAGCACATTTTCTATAGTCATAATTTTCTCCGGATTGAACTGAATATAAACATGTGCAGCCGCGAAGACGCATATTAAACCTAAACCATTAAGTGAGCCAATGATGTCTATAGGAGATCCTCGGATGAAAACACGTCCCTTACCCCCAAAAAAATAGCCTTGTAATTGACATACGCAATACGTTCCATATCATCATGCAAGCCTCCTCTCCCTAAAAAGCGAACAAAGCAGTAGAAAAAGATATGTTATGCCCACCCAGTCAGTCATTTAATGAATGTTTTTGTGAGCGAAATCACCTGTGTTTACATTTATGGTCAATTCAACACCGCCATGTTGAAGGACAATGATAAATGCGAAGAAGAAACAAATTTCGAGATCATAAGCTAGAAGCTAGATTATTCAGAAGTCGGGCGGTGTTTGCTTTTATATGTATTGTGTTCCTAGCAGGACTGTTGGTTCTAAACATATACTGCCTACAGGTGACACAACATGAGTACTATCAAACGCGTTCTAATTCAAATCGTATCAAAATCATCCCCGTCCCCCCTACCAGAGGCCTGATTTATGATCGTAACGGCATCATTTTAGCCGAGAACGTACCAGTATTTAGCTTAGAGCTAGTACCAGAAAAGATAGAAAACATATCTGAAACGATCGAGAAGCTACGTGGAATCATCGATATATCCCAAGAGCAAGAGGAGAGATTTAAAAAAAACCTCAAGCGAGCACGACGTTTTAGTTCAATACCTCTGTTAGACAACCTTAATGAGGAACAAGTCGCTAGGTTCTCGGTAAATCGTTATAAATATCCGGGTGTGGATGTTATGGCAACGCTAAAAAGACATTATCCTTATGCTGATATTTTGACACACTCGCTCGGCTATGTTGCACGCTTGAACCAGTCAGACCTAAATCGTCTCATCACTGAAGGGAAAGACCACAACTATAAAGCCACTAGGAACATCGGAAAAATTGGCATTGAACGGTATTATGAAGATGTACTACATGGAAAAGTAGGCTATCAAGAAGTCGAAGTAAACAGTCGTGGTCGCGTCATACGAACGCTCAAATACGTCCCCCCAGTCTCTGGACAAGATATTACCCTCAATATCGATGTTGAACTTCAATCTTATATACATAAACTGCTTGGAGGCCGCAAAGGAGCTGCAGTAGTGGTAGATCCTCACAATAACGGTGTTTTAGCGATGGTGTCTAGCCCTAGCTATGACCCTAATGCCTTTGTCGGAGGTATATCTAACCATGACTACAAAGCATTGTTGACCAACAGGAATAGGCCACTAATCAACCGCGCTACGTTAGGCACCTATTCTCCAGGCTCTACTATTAAGCCATTTATTGCTGTAGCAGCCTTAAAAGAAAGGAGCATAACACCGAGAACCAAAGTTCGAAGCGTTGGCGCATGGCGAGTCCCTAACAGCAGTACTCGTGCATTTCGCGATTGGCTCAAGTGGGGGCATGGTAACGTAAATGTGACTCAATCTATCGAACAGTCCGTCAATACCTTCTTCTATCAGATTGCATACGACATGGGTATTGACTCACTCTCCAACTGGATGATGATGTTTGGCTTTGGCGAAAGTACCGGGATCGATATATTCGAGGAAACGTCAGCTAACATGCCGACTAGAGCGTGGAAACGGAATCGCTTTAACAAGCCTTGGTATATCGGCGACACCATACCTATAGGTATAGGGCAAGGTTACTGGACAGCAACTCCCATTCAGATAGCCAATGCCACCTCAATTTTAGTCAATAATGGTCGGAAAAAGCCGCTCCAGTTGCTCGACAGTTTATCGAATCAAAATGATTCGACTAAAAATAAGCTAGCCGAGTCCCCGCCGATCCAAGGAGTTCCATCAAACTACTGGGAACTTGCTAGATACGGTATGTACCTAGTAAATCATGGTAAAAATGGCACCTCTAGAAAAGTATTTCGAAACGCTCTCTATAAAAGCGCAGGGAAGTCTGGCACGAGCCAGGTCTTCGGGTTGGCAGAAAACGAAGAGTACGATGCTGATAATACTCCCGAACATCTAAGAGATTTAGCGTTGTTTACTGGCTTTGCCCCTTATGAAGAGCCGGAGATCGTAGTAACAGTAATCCTCGAAAATGCCGGTGGCGGTTCTTTCAATAGTGCGCCCATCGTTAAGAAAATCTTTGACCAAGTATTAATCAAATAAAACAAGTAAAATTAAAACGATAATCTAACTTAGGCGACAACACGTAACTAGGCCACTACCAGTCCCTGCTCTGGTAATAGTGTGTTGCACATAAATTTTTGTATTAGAATATTCTTAAAACATAGATATCGTGCGAAAGGTTTCCGTAGATCTACGAGCTTGAAACTAAGCCCACTCACTGATCTTGCTCCGTTTAGATTAACATTGAGTGTCAATTGATTAACGAAGCAAGCTCAGGAACCATCTTGCTTGGGATAAACTCTGTTAACTCGTAATCGGCAAGGTTGTAAATGATAAAAGGGTCATGATTTAATATACCTTCTAGTGCAGTGCGGTCCTTCGCCTGTGCAAGGATAACCCCACCAGTACGAGGCACTTTCCTGCCGGAAGCAATAAAAATACCCAGCTCGTAGTATCTATTCAGATAGTCAATATGATCCTCAAGATACTTATCAACTTCTGATAATTTACCAATATAATTTAAAGATACAATAAACATGATGGCTCCTCGTTCAGGTTACTGTATAGCTTCATAGGCAATTTTTTTAGTATTCACTTTTCACTCTCCGTCTTAGAGTGTTTCAACCCATTGTTCAGCTAAATCTTTTAAAGGATGAAGGGATGAGATGATTTGCTTTCCTAAATCCGTAGGTTGATACCCCCCCTCTCCGCGTTCAAGTAACTTTGCCTGTCTTAAGTCTTTAATTCTTGAATTTAAAACGGCAGGAGAAATTGATTCACAGCGATCCTGCAATTCACGGAATGTACAGGGACCACCTGAACATAGCTGCCAAAGAACTCCCATAGCCCAACGTCTCCCCAGCAAGTCAAATAATGCCATGATAGGGATTCCTGACTCTGAGCCGCGAACTGGCTTACCGAGACAACTAAAATGAGTCATTGAGATTCCTCCGCTATCAAAAACGTGTCTGAGTATAATCGGTTATAATTTAACTTGCTATGTTTTTAATAGCAAAAAATGACGCCTTGATTGAGGTAATTACCTTCAAAGCTTTAGCAAATGAATCTCTCCTCTAACTTATTGAGAGCCAGTTGAATTGATATACTTAAGATTGCATAATATCCAACATAGAAACAAAGATTATTTAACAAGTTATTGTTATATGTTTTCTGAGAAATAAAAGTTGAATTAACCACAACTCTGAAGAGTGCAAAATTCTATCAGCCAATGACATATATAGCGCATAACACCTAGCATTCGACACATACGAACTTATCTTTTAGGTTACTTAAATCATGAAAAAACAATTATTAACACTCACCCTAGTTGCCACAACGCTTGGAGCCATTTCTGGTACAGCACAAGCTTGTACACGAGCTTTGTACCACTCGGATACTTTAGATACGACGATGGTCACACGTTCAATGGACTGGGAAGGTTACGATCAAGGTGTTGTGCGCGGTGTACCGAGAGGAACAGTCCTTGATACACGAGCACCCACGGTATACGGTGTCGACCTCAACAAATCAGGGGGAGCCCATCAAGTTTACAAGTCAAAACATGCCATGATTGAGATTGCAAGCTTCGACGCAGAGTTTGTCACAGAAGCAATCAACGAACATGGTGTTCTTGGTCAAATTCATTATCTCAATACAGACTGGCAAGATGAAAAAGCGCGAGTAAAAGGTAATCAAGACATCGATGGTCAGCGATTCGTGCAATACGTTATTGCGAATGCAAAAAGCCTTGATGAAGTAGAATCTATTATCAATAACACAAACATCCGTGACCAAAAACTTGGTGGCGTACCTGGTCTGTATGATGCGAATACAACTGTAAACCACTTCTTGGCTCACTTCATTTTTGCTGATAACTCTGGTGAGACTGTCCTTGTTGAAATGGTAAATGGTGAAAAGAAACTCTACCGAGGAACAGGTTCTTTAGATGTCATTTCAAACAACCCAACGTTTGATACCATGACAGAAATGGACAGAGAATTATTTAGTGAAAAGCGCTTCCCAACGGCTTCAATCAACTCTATAGATCGTCGTTATCGTGCTCAATATGCTCTTAAGGAAGTAAAAGCGTATGAAGAGCGTTTTGGTATCCGCGACAACAAACAATTAAGTAATATTATTGAAGGTGTTGCTCATGAGATGCGTAGCGGGTATACAAAATGGGACGTTGCCTATGACGCGAACTTTCCAACTTTATGGGTTTCGCAAGTAGACTTAAAGAATAAAACACTCAAGCTAGACCGATGGGACACAGATCAAGTTGAGACATACGATTTCTCGATGTTTGATGTCAATGGTAAACAAGTGGTTGAATTGGGGCGTAACACGAACAAACGAGAATCTCAGCCTTGTACAAACATTAATAAAAACCAACCATTCTGTGCCATATAACTTTGACTACGCCACACTTAGCAAGGCTTCAAGCTTCAGAAGAACGTGGGTGCCTATCAAAGATTAGGGCGTGATTTAGCTTAGAGGTTAGTTCGAACTGGGCCAAAGTCGGTGAAGAGATTGTGAGTACGTAAAGCTCTCAACCGATAAGAGCAAGGCACTTTCCTGCTAGGAAAGTGCCTTATTTTAATCTTGCTTTGACTATTAAAATCAAAACTTTACCTAAAAATCTCACAAGATAAGTTTCATAGATAAAGCAGGTATAAACCATGTGCAGCCACAGTGGTTAGAAGCAAAACAACCGTCTTTTCTCGGTTAATCAAAGATTTCGCTAACCCTATTAATCAGGCAATACCACAATACCCATAGTTTCAAGCAGTTGCTCTTGTTGCCAAGCGACAATTTTAATGCCCGATGTGTCAACCTTTCGAGGATCTAACCCCTCTAATTCAGCGTGACACAAGTTTGCTCCCTGCATACTGAACTGTCCCCATACATCTTCAGAGAATACGCCTCGGCTCAGATCCGACTCCTTTAATGACGCTCCTGCAAGGTAAGTTCCTACCCAACGGTTCTCAAACAGCTCACATTTTTCTAAACAAGCCTGTTCAAAGTTAGCATACGACAAGTTACAGCCTGTGATATACGCTGAGCAAAAGTACATACGATTACTCACCTGGTTGGCAAAGTTTGTTCTCGTAAAGTTAGCCCCTTTCAAGTCACATTCACATAGCTCAATCCCATAGCAATTGGCGTTACTAAAATTCGCCATGGCGAGATGGCAGTTCTGAAAACTTGCATCACGCAAATCTGCGATACCAAAGTGGCACCCTTCGATATCACCTTGCTCAATGAACTTACAATTGATAAAGGTCGTGTCACGTAGGTTACAACGCCTAAAGTCACAGCGAATGAAGGTACATGCTGTGAAAGTCATATCAGACAGATCTTGTTGAGCGAAATTGTGGTGATGGTAAGTACTGTTATTAGTGTCCATTTAGCCCCCTAAAGAAAGTAAGCTAAGACTACCACTGGGATCTTCAGAAAACATCAAATTAAAAACCAACAAAAACAGCAACTTAAAACACCCATCTTTAGCCAATTTAAGGCACCAAATAAGCAATTTAAGCAGGCTGTTTTTAGTTGATAGAACGCGCTTATATTGAAAAAGTTTTGTGGCTTACAGAAGGTTTTGTGACGTAGCTGATCATCAGATAAAGATGCATGTTTAAAAATCAGTAAGCTTTAAATAGCCAGGAAACCTGGCTAACGAGGAGGAAAGTACAAGACTCAATTTTTCTGAGAAGTTAAAAACAAAATAGGTGAAGCTCACCATCGTGGAGGCTAACCGATTCATAAGTACCGAGGGTTGAATTTAACTCGTGTTCTCAGGTTGTGTTGTCTAGCTTTTCGCGATATTAGCGATACCTTCAAGCTGAAGAACTGGAGCGGCATCAATGTCTTCCGCGTTCATCATAGATGACACACGTTGCATCGAAGAAAGCAGCAGGCTTTGCTCCCACGGCTCAAGGTTTTGAAATTTGTTAACGAAGCTGTCTTGCAATGGTGGTGGCGCATTGTTTAGCAGCTCTTGACCTTTTTCGGTCAAGTTTGCATGTACTTTACGACGGTCAGCAACACTACGGATACGTTGTACATAGCCATTCACCTCTAGACGATCAATGATCGTAGTGGTGGTCGCTTGGCTTACATTGGTGTGGTTAGACAATTCTTTGATCGTCACGTTGCCCATTTCTTGGATTGCTCTCATTAAGATTAATTGAGGGCCAGTCAAACCATACTCTTTACTCAGCTTCTTCGAATGTAAATCGATAGCGCGAATAATTTGGCGAATAGCGACCAGGATTTCGTCATGTTTGTCCAAGATGCAGACCTTTGTACTAATATACGGTGAATGTTTTCACAGTGCTCGAGCGATTAGAAACTCCAATTAATAGAGCTAAAGTTGCTCAGGAATTACACTGTAAATTGATAAATTACTTCATTAATTTTTCCGCATTGTACTGATGTTCATACTATTCTCAATCTTTTCTATGCCTCTGAGTTTGAGCGTGACAACACTTTTGTACTTTGAGTACTGATATTACGGTTTTAAGCGGCGAACCATCAAAGAAAAGTCGCGAACAAGAGAAAAATAAAAAGAGAGTAGAGTCAGATAGGTAGCGAGGTTTCACTACCTATTTATCATTAAAAAGCGAGTGTGCTCAACTCAAACGACTAAGCAGCATTATTGAGTTGGAAATTCCCCGTCAATGCGTTGTAAAACTCACTGTTATCCAAGATTCCGACCAATTGATTATCTTCAACCAACAAGATCGGATGGTTACTGATCTGCTTGAGCTTAATTGCATCGCGCATGCCAATCTCAGGGCTTACCACAACCACACTCGACCCGCTGATCTCGGTTAAATCATCAGACTCATTCCACTCGACAAGTGCCAAATCCGATTCACCTTTTACAGATAGCTCCCCTTCGCTCTGCTCAACCCATAGGTCTTTTGAATCGCAGATCTGCCAGCTTTCATCTTCTTGTTTTAAAGAATCCAAAGGTAGCATCAGTGAACGACCTTTTAGTACATTCAATGGGTTAGTATGAGCAACGAAGTCCTTCACGTACTCGGTTTTGGGTGTGAGTACGATCTCTTCAGGTTTACCGTGTTGAATCAGTTTGCCTGATTCCATGATCGCGATGTTGTTACCAATCTTCAGCGCTTCGTCTAAGTCATGGCTGACGAACAGAATCGTTTTGTTTAGCTTGTTCTGTAACGTGATCAACTCATCTTGAAGCTGTGCACGAATCAATGGGTCAAGCGCTGAGAACGGTTCGTCCATCAATAGAATGTCAGTGTCCATGGCAAACGCTCGTGCCAAACCGACACGTTGCTGCATACCACCAGAAAGCTCATGCGGGAATTTCGTTTCCCATTCCGCTAAGCCAACCATTTCAAGCTGTTCACGCGCCTTAGCACGACGAACATCTTTGGCGACACCTTGCATTTCAAGGCCAAACGCCACGTTATCCAACACGGTTAACCAAGGCATCAATGCAAACTTTTGGAACACCATCGAAACTCGGTGGGTACGCAGGTGACGAAGTGTCGCTTCATCGCACTGTTCACCTAAATCGACCTGCTTATCGCCATCTTTAATCGCCAGCGAGCCGCGGCTGATCTCATTCAAGCCGTTTACAGCTCGAAGTAACGAAGATTTCCCTGAGCCCGATAAGCCCATCAGCACGCAGATTTCGCCCTCTTTAACCGTGAGAGATACATTGTCTACGCCCACGACTTGGCCTGTCTCATCAATGATCTCTTGACGAGTTTTGCCCTGGTCGAGCAACTCAAGCGCTTGCTTCGATTTATCACCAAAAACGACATCGAGGTTTTTAATCGTAATTGCGTCCACTGTCTTTTGTTCCTGAGAAATAGGCATGATTAAGCCTCCTTCTGGTTAGGTGTTTTGCACAAGCGATCCAGAATGATAGCAACGAGTACAATCGCAAGTCCCGCTTCAAAACCTTGTGAGATGTTCACTGTGTTCAAGGCTCGAACCACTGGTTTACCAAGCCCGTCAGCACCAACAAGCGCCGCAATCACGACCATAGAAAGCGATAACATGATGCACTGAGTGACACCTGCCATGATGCTTGGTAATGCTGCCGGCAATTCCACTTTGAGGAGTAACTTCATACGGCTAGCTCCAAACGCTTTACCCGCTTCAATCAGCTCTTCTGGCACCTTAGTCACACCCAAGTAGGTCAGACGTATTGGCGCTGCAATAGCAAAAATTATGGTTGAGATTAAGCCAGGAACGATGCCTAAACCGAATAGAACCAAAGTTGGGATAAGGTAGACAAACGTTGGTACCGTCTGCATTAAATCAAGAATGGGGCGTAGTAAGGTATATAACCAAGGGCGGTGCGCTGCCATGATGCCAACCGGTACGCCAATTAATACGGAAATCGTTGTCGCCGCAAAGACGAGAACAAAGGTTTCCAGCATTTCTTGCCAATAGCCAAGGTTGAGAATGGTCAGAAGCGCCGCGACAACGAAAATCACCAACGACAATTTACGGTGTAAATACCAAGCGATCGCAGCAGTAATCACGATAGGGAGCGCAGGCGGCATCCATTTAAATACATCGACTAAAAACAGAATAACGGTTTCTAAAAAGATAGAAATAGCATCAAAAAAGCCCGCTGCGTTGATAGTTAACCAGTCAACACCAGCTTCCATCCATTGTCCGACAGGGATTTTGTTTTCCGTAATAAAATTCACAATATTGCCTTTCATTATTGGCGGGCCGAAGCCCACCTTTATTCTTTATGTAGCTTTGGTAAACAGATAGGTAGAACTATGCTTTTACTTGCTTTAGGTATTCAGTAACCGCTTGAGTTGCTGATTCACCTTTATGAGTTTTTACGTTGTCTAACCAAGCTTCCACTTCCTGTGGATTGCTGTTTAACCATTGCTGAGCCGCTTTCTCTGGCTTCACATTTTGGTTCAAAATCGCTTCCATCAACTGGTTTTCCATCTCTAATGTGAACTCTAGGTTTTGCAGAAGCTGACCGACGTTTGAGCATTCAGATAGGTAGTTTGAACGAACATTGGTGTAAACATTCGCGCCCCCGTAATTCGGACCAAAGAAGTCATCACCGCCAGAAAGGTATTCCATCTCAACGTTACTGTTCATCGGGTGCGGTGCCCAACCAAGGTAAACAATCCATTGGCTACGGCGTGCTGCGCGTGATACTTGCGATACCATACCCGCTTCGCTTGACTCAACTAGGCTAAAATCTTTTAGACCGAATGCGTCTGAGTCGATCATCGATTGGATTAGACGGTTACCATCATTACCTGGTTCAATGCCGTAGATACGGTCTTTGAACTTGTCAGCGTGCTTTGCAAGATCTGCGAAGCTTTTAACCCCCGCGTCGTACACGTATTTAGGTACCGCTAGTGTGTATTTCGCACCTTCAAGGTTGGCACGAACCGTTTCCACAGTGCCCGCTTCGCGGTATTTAGCAATGTCACCTTCCATAGTCGGCATCCAGTTTCCTAGGAACACATCGATGTCACCATTAGCCATTGAAGAGTAAGTTACAGGTACTGAAAGTAGGTCGGTTTTGGTGGTGTAACCTAGGCCTTTTAAAAGCTCAGTAGTGACAGCTGTGGTGGCAGTAATGTCAGTCCAACCGACATCGGCAAAACGGACGTTTTCACATTGTTGTGGTTCAACGGAAGCGTTAGCTGCAAATGCAAATGAGCTAATCGCAAATGTGGCTAACGTTTTTGTGGTCACGTTGTGCATGTTTAGAGTCGTCATAATGGTTCCTTTTAATCTTTCCTTTTTTCTGCCTCTTCTCAAACAGTAGAGGCAGTTTTGCTGACTTTTAACTAATTCTTTTTATTGCTGTTTTTCACTTAGTCATAGGGTGTTACGCTTCCCTGACTGGTTTGTTGATTCTTTGCTTTTCTTGCCATTCCGGCGCAATCCACACTGGCACGTCTTGTTCTTTGAGCATTGGTTTCCCCAAAATCAAATCGGAAGCGCGCTCAGCAACCATGATGGTTGGCGCGTTTAAGTTTCCGTTTGGAATGGTTGGGAAAACAGACGAGTCAACGACACGCAGATTATCAACGCCGCGAACACGACACTCTTCATCAAGCACCGCCATTGGGTCGTTATCTGAACCCATTTTGCAGCCACAGGAAGGGTGATAAGCACTTTCAACATTCTGCTTAACCCACTCGTCAATCGCTTCATCGGAGGTCACATCCGAGCCCGGCTGAATCTCTTCGCCACGGTAAATATCCATCGCAGGTTGCGACAAAATTTCGCGCGTTAGGCGAATACAATCACGCCAATCTTGACGGTCTTGCTCGGTCGAGATGTAGTTGAAAATGATCTCTGGCTTAGCATGCGGATCGGCCGAAGTGATAGCTACCGTGCCGCGGCTTTCTGGCTTGTTAGGTCCAACGTGTACTTGGAAGCCATGACCATCAAAAGCGGCTTGGCCGTCGTAACGCATTGCCGCTGGTAGGAAGTGGTATTGAATATTTGGCCACTTCAATCCTTTACGAGATCGAATGAAGGCGCACGATTCAAAGTGATTGGTTGCACCTAAGCCTTTGCGAGTAAGAATCCACTCTGCACCTATCATTCCTTTACTCACTAAACCAAGCTTACTGTTAAGCGTGATAGGTTCATTACAGTGGTATTGAAAGTACACTTCTAGGTGGTCTTGAAGGTTTTCACCCACACCATTCAACTCGTGTTTAACTTCCACGCCTGCCTTTTCAAGTACCGCTTTCGGGCCTATACCTGACAGTTGCAGTAGTTGAACAGAACCGATAGAGCCCGCAGAAGAGATCACTTCTTTGTTCGCCATCGCGGTTTGAACGTGACCAGACTTTTCGAACTCAACACCGACTGCTTTCTTGATTTGATCCGATTGAGCCTCGATCAGAAACTTGCGTGCCACGATGCCTTTTTTCAACGTAAGGTTGGGGCGCTTCAATGCGCGACGCAGATAAGCGTTAGAGGTTGAGGCTCTAACACCCTTATCTACCGTCATATGCATGGTGCCAAAGCCTTCTTGCTGGTAGCCGTTGTAGTCTTGTGTTTCTGGGTAACCGGCGTCTTTTCCCGCGTCGATGAAGGCTTGGTAAAGTGGGTTAAGCGCCATATCGTTACCGTTACATGTGCCGACAGGACCATTGTCACCACGGTATTCGTCACCGCCTTTATTCCACGATTCAGCACGGCGGAAATAAGGCAAACACGCTTGGTAATTCCAGCCGGCAGCGCCCTCTTCTTCCCACTGGTCGAAGTCGCATGCGTGGCCACGCACGTAAACCATGCCATTGATTGACGAGCTACCACCTAACACCTTGCCACGTGGGCAGTGCAGCTCACGTCCATCAAGGCCCGGTTCCTGCTCGGTTTCAAATTGCCAAGCGTACTTTTCAGTATTCATTGGGTAAGAAAGCGCGGTTGGCATCTGGATAAAAATGCTCTTATCCGTGCCACCAGCTTCCAGTAATAAAACGCTATGTTCACCGCTTTCCGTTAGCCTATCCGCTAACACACAGCCGGCCGAACCCGCGCCGACGATAATATAATCGTAGCGTTGTTCCATGTTATCTATTCCCTGAGATGAGTCAGTTGGGCTAGCTCTTCACGCTAGCCCGTTAAATCGAGTGTTACGCGTTAGGCATAAGGGCTGGCGTAATCGCCAAGTTCGACAAGAATACTCTTAGTCTGCGTATAATGAAGTAGAGTCTCTGGTCCGTTTTCACGACCAATACCCGAAAGTTTGTAGCCCCCAACAGGCATTTCTGCCGGTGAATCCCCCCACGTATTTACCCAACAAATACCCGCCTGCATTTGGTGAATCACACGGTGTGCGCGAGAAAGGTTCTGTGTGAATACACCTGCAGCCAGACCATATTTGGTGTCGTTAGCACGGCGAATCACATCGTCTTCGTCGGTAAACTTCATCACCGACATCACAGGGCCAAAGATCTCTTGCTGGACATGTGGCATAGAGTCATCACAGTCGACAAACACGGTTGGAATAACAAAATTGCCGTTTTCGAGGCCGTTATCCGTTACTTGGTAGCCACCCGTCAACAAAGTTGCGCCAGACTGTTTAGCCAGCTCAATCGCACCAAGGACTTTCGAAAGATGCTCTTTAGAAATTAATGCACCGATCTGAGTCTCCATCTCCATTGGATTACCAATGATCAATTTCTCTGTGCGCGTTTTGAGTTGTTCGATGAATGCGTCATAAATATTTTCGTGCACATAAACACGAGTACCATTGGTGCATACTTCGCCTTGAGTATAGAAGTTTGCCACCATAGAAGCCGAAACCGCGTCGTCCAGTTTTGCGTCATCAAACACGATCATTGGTGATTTTCCACCAAGCTCCATCGTCACTGATTTCAGCGTTTTAGCGCTGTCAGCCATCACTGCTTTACCCGTACCGGTTTCACCCGTGAAAGACACTTTAGCGATGTCAGGATGAGCCGTAAGCATTTGGCCAACACGACAGTCACCTTGAACCACGTTGAACACACCATCAGGAAGGCCAGCTTCGGTAAAAATTTCTGCAAGCTTTAGAGCTGTGAGAGGGGTTTCTTCAGACGGTTTGAAAATCATCGCGTTGCCCGCCGCCAGCGCCGGAGCTGATTTCCACATCGCAATTTGGATTGGATAGTTCCACGCACCAATGCCCGCACAAATGCCTAACGGTTCACGACGTGTATAGAAAAACTGAGATTCGCTAAGCGGTTGTTGGTCACCTTGCATCGTCGGCGCCAGGCCAGCAAAGTATTCAATAACATCCGCGCCAGAGGCTACGTCCACTTCAATCGCTTCTTGTAGTGGCTTACCCGTATCAACAACCTCAAGTTTTGCAAGGTCATCATTTCGAGCTCTAAGTATTTCTACCGCCTTCAAAAGAATACGACTACGCTCGACTGCTGTCATTGCAGACCACACTGCGAAGCCACGTTTTGCTGATTCGATAGCGCTATCTATATCCGCTGCAGAGGCTTGCCCCAGCTTGGCAATAGGTTCGCCGTTTGCAGGGTTGATGCTATCAAAGGTTTCACCAGACGTAGCTTTCACTGCTGCGCCGTCAATGTATAACGAGTTCATTTCCATTTGAGATTCTGACTTAGTTGTTGTTATTAGACTCTGCTGGTCTTGTTTGAATGTTAGTTGTAAGTATTGGTCGTTCTAGTGCTGTTCTATGACTAAACTGTGGTCTACTTGGTATGACACGAGTAGAACGTTAGTTGTTTATCAAGGTAATCATTGATGATGGCTTTGGCTTTCTTAGCATCGATACCATCAGGGTTTAACGTGCCTCTCAGCCATAAACCATCAATCAGAGAAGCAATCCCGTGAGCAACGAGATCCGCTTGTTCATGATCCAAAATACCTTTCAATTCAAGGCGTAAATGCGAGAGTAAACGTATTTCATTCACGCGCTGTAATCGTTTTAACTGTTCGTCATGCATGGAGTAAGACCAAAACGCCAACCACGCCTTCGCGACCTTATTCTCGGCTTGATAGCCTTCGAAGTTGCCATCGATGATCGCATTGATCCTCTGTTGGTGAGCATCAACAGGGAGGGCTTTTAATGAGGTGGTGATGGTATTGGAGAGTTGGCGAAGAATTTCGCGCATGGTTTCTTCAAGCAGGCCATGTTTGCCGCCAAAATAGTGATTGATAATACCGGTAGAGACTCCCGCTTCTTTGCTGATCAACGCAATACTTGCGGCATGCAAACCGACTCGATCAATCACCGTCATGGTCGCTTGAACAAGCTGTGGTTTACGTATGTCAGGCATCCCAACCTTCGGCATTTCTCAGTCCTTTTATTTTTTATTGAACGTTCAGTTAAATATAAAATGACAGAAATTTAGTTAGGGTTCAAATGATTATTTAAAACAAACCGTTAACAAAACAACACAACTCAAACAGAAATAACAATAAAAACAACTACTTAACATTAATTTAGAGCACTAATCAAAATCATTATAAGTTTGAACTATGATGGTTATGGCTCAACAGATATTGATTAAAACGCCTAAGTTTTAAGCAGAAGAGGAGGTGGGCTTACTAAATGAGAGAGCCCTCTTTTCAGCTCTATTTTTCTTTGGAATAAAGGAAGGGAAAGCAGGTGAAAAATAAAAGTACCCAAATATTTGGGTACTTTACGTTGGAGATACTATCGCTCAATATTTTGTCGATAAGCGACACGTTACTAGAAAGCCAAATGGTAACTATTGCTCGACTGATCAAGTGTGATCACCCAGCTCTGTTCTTGCTCCTTACTACTCATTGGCACCCAACGAGCATAGATCTGCTCCCAGTTACCATTGACTTCTAACTCTACGACATCGGTGTGTGTTGGATAAACGGTTGTGATTCGAGAAGTAGGCTCCGCAACAACATCACCATTACTCATGACAAATGCTGACTCAGAGTACAAATGAAGAGCCCCTGCCGTCGTTCCCGTGTAATCCATTGACAAGCTGATCTTCTCCCCAATATCAAATGAGAAACCAACAGGCGCCACAATGTCAGACGTACTGATCGCGGCTGGTTGGATTGCTGACGCAGGCAGTTGAGCAGGCGTTGGAGACGGTGTCGCATCTGGAGTCTGTGCAGGTGATGCACTCGTGTTACCACCGCCACCTCCTCCACCGCCGCCACAAGCACTGACTATGAGTGAGAAGGATGTCATGGTGATTAATTTGCTGATCTTATTCATGCTGCTCTCCTACTCATCCGTCGCTGATATAACTTTGTTAGTGGTCGGTGCTTTATACCATTCACCATCAGTTTCACCGCTGCTGGTTACCCATGTAGGGAATGACGTATAGGCATCACTGATATCAACCAGTTCTACAGGGTGATCCCATTCGTCTCGAATATTAATAACCCATGGCATGTTATTGCTGGTTTTGAACGACTCAGAGCCTGAAGAGCTATCATCATGACTGTTGAACAAGGTGTCATTCATATCACTTGTACCTGAAAACTCTTTTAAGTGAGTTTGCCACGTCATACCCGGTGGGGTCGCAACGAAGTCACCGTGATAAGTACCATCAGCTCCAAAGATAAACGAGTCATAAGGTGGGTAACCTATATCATCACGTGATACTGGTGTAGTAAATTCCACGTACAGTTGGTAGTTAAGCACGTCAGCGTTTTGTACCCCAGAACACGCACTTTGGGTTCGGTAGAAAACACAGCTCTCTGTTAGTTCACCTAAGTTTTCCAGATCCTCTCTTAGATTTTCTGACACCATCAATATCGTCTCACTGTCTCCCGCTTGTAAAATCGTGTGACCAACGGCAACGCCATTACGAGTGAGTGTGGTAGATGCCACGTTCGCAGGTAAAACATTCGGTAGTTTCACTGCATAACCATTCGAGTAGCCTGCCCCCATCGCTTGAAGAGTGTAATCTACGGTCAAGTTTTTAAGTTCTCGTTGACCATTGAGCTGCTCCGTCACTTTGTAGCGCCAAACCACATCATTGAAGTCGTAGTCACCTTTTAGTGGCCAGTTATCCTCAAAGGCGATCGTTGCGTAGCTGTTCGAACTTGGGTAGACGGTTGTCACTGTCACATCTTCATTGTTCTCTTGGACAAGCACCTCATATTTTGAGTCTGTTGTGCCATCTTCGTTAACCCCATCAACAGCAATAAATGGCGTAACTTCAACAGTAAAGATCAAATCATTAAAATCGTTGTCTCCCGTTGGACGATAAATATCCTCAAAGCCAAGTACCAAAAACTCATTCTCTGTATCCAGGAAAGCAACATTATGTCTTCTATTGTCAGCTGACGCCTCAGGGTTAAGCGCTGGATAGCTGTAGAAAGGTGTGCCCCAGCCACCAAGCCACGGGATGTTGTTATAAGATCCTTCCCAGCCCCAACCATTCGAGATGATAAAAAAGGCTAATGTTTGACCTGCCGTAAGCTGGACACTGAGATCGATGGAGTCCCCTTCTTGCATTTCCCCAACATCAGCAACGGACGTATTAGGAAACACCACGACGTGTGCGTTGATATCGTCTTTAGTAGCTGGAGGGTTATTGGTATCAAAAACGAAGTAACCAAGAGTGTTACGGTAACCCGCCCCTTCGTTCAAAAAAGTGATTGTGGCTGTGGCGTACTCTGCACCGTCCAACTCATCATCAATGTCGATGCTCGAGTAGCGCTCAGGGGCAATAAAAGCGCTGTTGACGGTGGTACCTTCAGGCAACATCGAATAGACGTTGGTTAGCACGTCTTGGGGCAGTGATGCTGACACCGAATACGTATTATTAGGTTTACCTTTTGCTGAATAGTTGGACGCATCCGCGCCAGATTCAAACGTTAGATCCGCCGTGGTCAACGCCATCGCGACACATGGCACCAAGCAACTCGGCAGTATGACTGAATTCCAATTTTTCATTCTGTTCCCTCTTTCACTAGCCTGAAACGTGTAAAGAGGAGAGGAGCAAGTATAGTGCCGAAAAATAAAGTCTTTCATAACAAAGACTTATATTCGAGCTATTCATTTTTCTCAATTTGAGAATGAAGTTGAAATGGAAACAAAAACCACAAAAAAGGTTGATAATGACAAAGCCACTATCAACCTTTAGCAATCGGTGGAGAATGATCAGTTGTCGTCCCCAAACTTACTCAATACGGGTAATGAAACTGTATTTATCAGAGTCCGCTTTCGTCATCCAATACTCACCAGAAGCTGGGGCTGAATTTAGGGTAAACATATAAAAAGCGATCCCTTTGTCTCCCATCACCTTCTTAAAGTAAGTCGCTTGGCTGCGATGGCTCTCGTTAGTGTAAGGAAATTCTTTCGCGGTTTTATCTCCCTCAGCCCAACTATGCACACCAACCTGCTTATTCTGTTCAATGGCTTTACTGGTGTCTGCACGTTGTAAAATACGTGGGTAACCCGCTGCGAATAAGTCCGTACCACCCGAGAAAACCGACCCTCTTGGAGTCACGATGGTTGTCATCTTATTGCTATGGATCATGCGTCCGGTGTACATGTTGATTTCATCATCGCCACTCCCCCCAATATGATTATCGAACTTTAATGTCATATCTCGGCCTTGAGATAACTTCACAATATCAAACAGCTGAGAATAGGTTGATACGCCTAACGTTGAGTCAATGCGCTCACCAACACCGGGCTCATTAAATCTATCTCGGTAAAAGGCTTGAAAAGCGAACGAAGTGGTAACCGTGACTTTGTTATCTTGTAGAGAGCGGTTTAGAACCGTAGAGCCTAGCGTTGTCACGTAATCTAACGCTTCGGTATAGAACTCAAATTCAATAGGCTGTTTTCTGTCACTAGTTGTCGTTTGGATTAACGTGGTTTCATTCGACACTGAGCGCTGTGCAGCATTGCACTCAAACGCATCATAGAAGTTGCCTTCCTTGTAAACGCCACAGGTATCAACTCCAGCATCGGGGAAATACACGTCAATGGTTTGACCCAGTCGGTCGACAAGCCTGATGACTTTCTTCTGCTCACTTATGTCCTCGGCAAACATCACTTTCTCGTACTGCACACCATCGTAATTCAGTATGAAGGCTTCTTGGATCTCTTCTCGCTCTTGATACAACTCTCCTAGCTTGGCCGATGAGAACACGTAATCGGCTTTGGGTTGAGGTAATTGTTTCTTCATTGTGTTGGAGCCAGACTGGCATCCAGCTAACAGGATTAATGGTAATGCCAACAACGCGTTTCGATAGTACTTCATGCAATGATTCCCCAAACGTAAGATGGGGAAATTCTATTATTTAGACTTCAAACTATCTGTAGTGGGAATGTAATAGAATGTACAGCGACTGATACTCGAAAAAACGGGACTGCCTCCAGGCTTATTGAAAGTCACCCGAGAGTTCCAAGTATCCCATTGGGTATGGCTTAGTGCACCTACCGCTTTACATCTAGTCTCTTGAAATAGAACCTCGCCATTAAACCCATTCGAAAATTGGGTTTGGTGGCGGCCAGTCTTACATTTGAACAATGTTTTTTATTTTTGTTATAAATGCCAATTCAGCATTGAACTAACTTATAAAGTGTTTAATCATTTGCATCAGGTATTTTTCGTGAAGCATTCGAACCGAATATGCAACTATGATTATCCGAGTAAGATAATTGCACTCACGAAATCTCATAAATTAAACACACGATAAGGCTGATAATGGAATGACAAAACCTAGAATGATCATCGTGGAAGATGATTTGAAGCTTCAAAGAATGTTGCAAGACTACTTTATCGCACAAGACTTTGACGTCTCGGTACTCGATGATGGCAGCAGTGCTGCACAGACCATCCTCGCTGAACAGCCAGACATTGTCTTATTGGATCTGATGCTTCCTGTAAGCGACGGACTTACAATCTGCCGACAGACGCGTACACATTACAAAGGTAAAATTCTGATGCTCACCGCTAGCGATGACGACTTTGATCATGTCGCAGGCTTAGAGACAGGGGCTGATGACTATGTCACCAAGCCAATCAAACCAAGAGTTCTGCTTGCAAGAGTTCGTTCATTATTACGCCGCCAAGACGCTAACACCGCTTCAGCCGATGACTCGGACAGCCTACAGTTCGATCAACTGTTGTTGAAAAACACCTATAAGAAATGCGAACTGGCGGGTGAGGTTTTGTCACTTACCGACAGTGAGTTTGACCTACTCTGGCTATTAGCGAGTAACCCAGATACACCACTATCTCGCGACTATTTAACAAAAACGTTGCGCGGCATTGAGTATGACGGGATTGATAGAACCATTGATAACAAAGTCGTACGCCTGAGAAAAATACTGGGTGACGACCATGCGCCAGCAGAAAAAATTCAGACCATTCGCGGTAAAGGTTACTTATTTGTTTCCACCGCTTGGCATTAACCTCGCTCAGTACGAGCGTAATGAAAGAGAATAATTATGCGACGTATCTATTTGGAGTCCCTAATAGGGCTGTTAGTTTGTTTTATGGCAGGTATTATCGCCTATGAAATCAGTGTCTATCAGCTCAATACTGACTACGAATATGTACTGCAAGATTATGAAGCGGCAGCCCATCAACAGCTGATAGAAAACATCGTTAAGAATCAAGGGCTTGAAGCTGCTCATCAAGCGATAAACCAGTTTGTCAAAACCACACGAAATAAACTGGTGATCCTCAGCCCACAAGATGAAATACCAGACCCCGTTTCACAATTCTTCATTGCTCATCCAGACTCCTTTATCTTTCATGATGACGAACGTGACCTGTGGTTTCGCTTAGCAAGTAGTGACAACACTTACCACTACCTCCCCAACAGCGAAGCGTTTGTTAGGCAAAAGATAGAGTTAGAGGATGATCTTATTTGGTTGTTCTTTTTAGGAAGCTTTATCTTATATGGCTTATGCCACGTACTGGTCATATTCCGCCGAGTTAAAAAGCTAGAATCTGCCACTCTCAGCTTTGCAGAAGGGGACCTCTCTTCGCGCGCTGAAACCTCAAGTGGCATTGCGATTGGATCATTGAACAAGTCCTTCAACCTCATGGCCGATCGGATTCACCGCTTAATTGAAAGTAATCGCTCGCTCACCAATGCGGTCGCTCATGAACTGCGCACACCAATATTTCGTATTCAGTGGCAAGCTGAAATGCTGAAAGACACGCCGTTAAGCGAAGAACAAGAGAAAACCATTGAGAGCATTGTTGAAGACACGGAAGAGATGGAGAAGATGGTTGATGAGCTTTTGTATTATGCCAAGCTCGACAGCACTGAACTCGAAAGCCTACAGCAGCCATTGGAAATAAAAGACTTTCTCGAGCACGCGACGACGCGCTGGAGCAAAGAGACCGCGCTCAGTATTGACCTTTACTTACCAGAACACAAGCAATCGATAGTCGCTGACGAAACCCTGCTCAATCGTGCTTTGGATAACCTCGTACGTAACGCCATGAAATTTGCACGCACACAGATTTCAATTGAAGTAACCAAACACCAAGATCAGCTACAAATTGCGGTACATGACGATGGTGATGGCGTTGCAGAAGAACACCGGGCACACCTGTTCGATCCCTTTTATGTTGGCGACAAAGCACGTAACAAAGCTAAGAGCGGTCATGGCTTAGGACTATCTATCGTCGATAAGATCTGCGCCCAACACAATGCAAACGTCCTAGTCGCTCAAAGCCCTAGTTTGAAAGGTGCGGTCTTCACCATCACTTTCCCACTCTGTAACGAAGCAGCTGACAAAGCCATACAGTAACGACAAAACACCTCTGGAATAATGTTCACATCGGTTGGGAGGCGTTGTCTCCCAATCCATTTATTCGATCTAGATAACCTTGGCGCCACATTAATGGCTTGTCACTTGAGTGCGGCGAAGAACCGCTCCGACGTGCTTTATGAGTCATTAGTGCCAAAGGCAAAGCCTCTAGATCCCATTTATTCTAAAGGTATGTTTATGAAAAAATTATTAGTTGTTTTAGGTATTGTATCTCTTGCCGGTTGTTCAGGTATTACCCACAACGATGAGGTGTACACTGCGCACGCTGAAAGCTTCAACATCGTAGGCTTCCAAATTCCTGGCAATACACAGGATCGAGCAATGGAACTGGTTCCTGAAGGTGCAAGTGTTGATACCATCCGTTCAACAAACTCTGACACAAGCTCTGCCCTTGGTATCATCAACCGCATTATCGGTATCGACTACGTTCAAGTTGGCGGTAAAAAGCAGTAATTTGCGAGAGCTTACGCAACTTTACACGCTAGCTAATCCAAGCAAGAATCTTCAAACCAGTGACATTCATCGCTGGTTTTTTTGTTCCTGACGTTTTGAGCGCTGTGCCAAAAAACGTCTCAAAAAGCGCGATGCGAAATAAATGACAACTTAAGCAATAATCGTCTAAAAGATAGAATCTTCGTGAAAACTATTTTTAAAATCACTTAATCCTCGAAAAGTACAACGTACGCATTTCAACCATTTACCCTTCTATCAATTTGAGCTCAATTAATTGAGGTATAGATCAATTAACGAGAAAACTTATTTCGTACAAAAAAACATCAAGTAACAAAATTATTACGATTTTATAAATAAAACCTAAGGTTACATCGAAAAAAAAACAGAAATGATAAGCATATGTAAACACTAGAAATATAACTTTCATGAATAAAAGAGAGCTCTGCCATGCTACTAATTAATCCGATCGAATAATGTAAATTCAATGTGATATTTTTGTTACGTTTTCATGGATTTTACATGGAAAGAGAAAATAACAATGAAAATGAAAAAGCGTTTAGTTGCCGTTGCTATAGCTAGTGCTATGTCTTTATCAGTGCACGCGGGTGAATCCGTTAGCATTAATCAACCGATCAACTTTACAAGCTTCTCTGGGCTAAATACTCAGTTAGGCGTCAGCAATGCTTCAAGCTTCAAAATGGTTAAAGAAGTTAACCTGAAAAAGCGCGGTATCTACAAAGTTAAGATCCAACAAAACATTTGGGGGACGCCGGTTTGGGGGCACTACCTAAACGCAACCCAAAGTGTTCAAGGTGGCGCACTTAAGTCTGTTCAAGGTCGCTACCTGAAAACCACGACTCTGGAGCGCTCTTTCGTTAAGCCATCCATCAACAGTGCTCAAGCTGTTGAGCTGGCGAGTAAAGACCTAAAAGCCCAGAGCGTAGCTAGCAAATCACTAGACAACGTACAACATGAGCTGTTTATCTACCAAGGCGCGTCGAAGCAAGGTGTTGGAGCACAAGGGGCTGATAAGACACGCCTCGTGTACGTGGTTTCTTACCTTGTGAAAGGTAGCGAAAAGCCTTCACGCCCATTCACTATGCTGGATGCTCATACGGGTGAAATCATCGACCGCTGGGAAGGTATTGCTCACGCTCAGATAGGGACAGGCCCTGGCGGTAACGAGAAGACAGGTATGTACGAATACGGTACCGACTATCACTACCTTGATGTTCAAGAAAATGGCACAGAGTGTGTTATGGAATCGGAAAACGTTGTCACGGTTGACCTAAATGGCGCAACAGACGGTGATACTGTTTACAGCTACGAATGCCCTCGCAACGAACATAAAGAAGTGAACGGAGCTTACTCTCCTCTGAACGATGCTCATTACTTCGGTAACATCGTTTTCGACATGTATAAAAACTGGTTCGATACAGCACCACTCTCTTTCAAACTCATGATGCGTGTCCACTACGGCTCTAACTACGAGAACGCCTTCTGGGACGGCAAAGCGATGACCTTTGGTGATGGTGAAAGCTTCTTCTACCCACTTGTCAGCTTAGACGTGTCTGCCCACGAGGTGAGTCACGGTTTCACAGAGCAAAACTCAGGTCTGATCTACGCAAACCAATCTGGTGGTATGAACGAAGCATTCTCTGATATGGCCGGAGAAGCAGCAGAATACTACATGAAAGGCACCAACGACTGGATGGTGGGTCGTAACATCTTTAAAGGTGACGGCGCTTTGCGTTACATGGATGACCCATCGCGTGACGGTTCTTCCATCAACAACGCATCGGAATACTACGACGGCTTAAACGTGCACTACAGCTCAGGCGTGTTCAATAAGGCATTTTACCACCTAGCAACGACACAAGGTTGGGATACCAAGAAAGCGTTCGAACTTTTCGTTTTAGCAAACCAAATCTACTGGCAGGAAAACAGTGATTTTTGGCAGGGTGCGTGTGGCGTGAAAAACTCAGCCACTGACCTTGGCTACAATGCCGATGATGTGGTTTCAGCCTTTGAACTGGTTGGTGTTACGCCATGTGCAGAGCCACCACTACCGCCAGAACCAGAATATCAGCGCCTAGAAAACGGTGTTGAAACACCAGTAGCCGGTGGAACAGGTTCAAAAACTTACTTTGATATCGAAGTACCAGAAGGCCAAGACAAACTGACTATTGATCTTGCTGTCTCTACCGGTGACCCAGATATGTATGTCGGTCTCGATTATGCGCCAAGCTCTCAGGAGAACATCTGTAAGAGTGAAAGCGTCACCGATGAAGTTTGTGTCATCGAAAACCCAGTAGCAGGTCGCTACACAGTTAACATTCTGGGCTACTCAGACTACTCAGATGCAAATCTAAAAGCTGCGTACGAAATAGGCAGCACTAACGTGCCACCTGTCTCTTCATTCGAGCACACCATTACCGGACAAGAAGTCGAACTTCGTAGTACAAGTTCGGATAGCGATGGCCAAATCGTTTCTTATCAATGGAACCTTGGCGATGGCAATACGCAGACTGGTGAAGTGACTCGCTATACCTATGCTGAAGCAGGTAGCTACGTAGTAACACTCACCGTGACTGACGATGCTGGCGTTGCAACATCAACAAGTAAATCGATCACGATTGAAGGCGACTCTGCGGAAGGTTTCCCTCTAAAACTGAAGTTCGGTAACAAAAATCCGAATGGCAAAGCTCGCGTTAAACTCGCATGGGATTACGACACAAACGACTACTTTGTGATTAAACGTAACGGCAAGAGTGTTGGTGCAACAGACTTCAACTCATACGTCGACAAGTTCCGTCATAACGGCACTGTAGATGTGGAGTACCAAGTGTGTACCTCAAGCGAGGTTTGTTCAGAAACCAAGCACTATCGTTTCATCAAAGCACAATAATCGATAGTTAATTCAGGGCTCCGAAAGGGGCCCTTTGACTATGTGGGTAATGAAAATCCTCATAGCTAAAACAATAAAAAACAAAAATATAACGATAAAAAGGACATCAAATGGCTATTCAAAAAAGTATCCTCGCTATGGCTCTATTTGGCAGCGCTACGGCTTATGCATCTTTAGGAATCACACCGCCAGCAAGCTCAGAAGTTTGGATCACAACCGATGCTGACGCTCAGCACCTGATAGTTGAACACGGCGCAACGGTATACCCAGCTGTGAATGGAAATAAACACTCCATCATTGCAAAAATCAACGCAAAACAGTTGGCTAAACTTTCTAGCCACATGCACGAAGAAACTCACCGCTGTGGTGGCTACATGGTTCATGAAGACAAGGCTAGCGCATTAAAAGCTGCCGCAATGCCGCTGACAATGAGCACCTTCGAAAAGCCGACGATCAGCCACCAAGATACTGTCAACGATTTGCTTGCTCAGGTCGAGCCAAACAATATGGTCACGACCATAGAAGATCTGACCAGCTTCACCAACCGTTTTTATACAACGTCTACAGGTGTGGAGGCTTCCGACTGGCTGCTAGATCGCTGGATCATGGAAATTGAAGGCGTGCCTTACGCCTCAGCACGCCAAATCACTCATTCCGGTTATCCGCAAAAATCGGTCGAAGTCACCTTACTTGGCGCAAAATACCCAGAAGAGGTCGTCGTTGTTGGCGGACACCTTGATTCAACCGTAGGGTCTTGGACAAGTGAAGGTACTATTTCCCCGGGGGCTGATGACGATGCTTCTGGTATTGCTACCGTCACAGAATCACTACGTTTAATGATAGCTAGCGGTATTCAGCCAGACAAAACCATCAAGTTTTATGGCTACGCGGCAGAGGAAGTGGGACTCCGTGGTTCACAAGATGTCGCTGCCAGTATGAGAGATAATCAAGCAAATATTATCTCAGTGCTGCAACTGGACATGACCAACTACAACGGCTCTGCGCATGACATCACCTTCATCACGGATTATACCGACAGCAACCTAACGGCTTACCTAAGCGAGCTGATTGATACCTACGCTAGCGATATCAGCTACAGCTTTGATCGTTGTGGTTATGCCTGTTCTGATCACGCCTCTTGGCACAATGCTGGTTACCCTGCGGCAATGCCTTTCGAGAGCATGTTCCACGACTACAACCCAAACATTCACACCCAATTCGATACGCTTGAAAACTCAGATCCAACAGCCTCACACGCCTCGAAGTTCGCGAAACTGGCGATTGCTTACCTTGTAGAAACCAGCCTAGATTCACCAGTTTCCGGTCCAACAGAGCTTCAATACGACACCCCTGTTGAAGGGCTATCAGCGGGTTATGGTGAAGAGCAATACTTCACCGTAACGACTGAAGACTCTGGCCAGTTAACGGTAACCCTGACGGGCCCTCGCAGTGGCGATGCCGACTTATACGTCAAATATAACGGTGTGGCGTCAAAAGCGAACTTTGACTGCCGCCCATATCAGAACAGCAGCAACGAACAGTGTGTATTGAACAAACCTGCGGGTGAATTCAGCATCATGGTGCGCGGCTATCGCAACTTCAGCGATGTGTCTATCATCGCTAACTTTATTCCTGAACTTCTCTAGGGCTGACTAGCTAAACTCAAGCATGACATGGCTTACTGCCAAAATAACCAAAACAAACGCAGCCAAACCGGCTGCGTTTTTTGTTAGAGAGACTGAGGAACTTGAGAGCCAATACTATTTTACGAAAATGCGTTAATTTAAGTGTAAATAGAGAAATTCTTTTCACCTAATAATGACCATAAATATATTACGCTTATTTTAATCAGTGAAAACTACTCCCACACATTAACTTAAAGAAAAGCTAAAATAGAAAAGCCTTAATTAGAGACCCCTTCATTAATTCTATTCTCTCCTCTCTATTATGGGAATCCACAACTCAGACCAGTAAGAAAGTTTAAATAAAATTAAACAAACTTTCATTTTATGATTTATTTAAAGTAAACAAATGCCATAACCTTATTTTAATTAAGGGTAATAATCAACGAGCACCCCCATACACACCAAGGCATAAGCAATAAAACCAACAAGTAAGACCAGTTTAATTCTGGGATGTTGGTTCAATAAAAACAAGCGCTTGATACACCAAATAAATAAGTAATCAATGCATTTAATAAATATTGCATATATTAATTAGATGTATATTATTCACAAATAAACCAAGCTTATACGTGAATTTTATAAGTGTTATATTATTTGAAGTTCGGATATTCATCTGAATTATAAGAAATCTTAAAAATAATCAACACTGCTTATATTGGAACAAGTTATGAGTGCTAAACTAAAAATAATGCTTTCTATTATGGGGCTAACAGTCATGTTAATCATGACGACAAGCTTTTTAAGCTGGAAGAATTTCGAGACTTCGTCGACCGTAAGTTATAAAAAACAGTTGGGATATAAATCTCAACTTATCGCAGATACTATCGGACAGAAAATTAATCGCTACTTTGATATTTTGAACGTAGTGAGCAATGAGCTGTCTTTCGATGAGCGTGGTCAAGTCGACACATCACGAGCAATCACAACGCTCCATAGTGCCATGAGCTCAACCAAGGTTACTAACATCTACTTTTCTCTAGCGGATGGTACTTCCTACTCGTCAAAAACCAATGGCATCATCGAAAACTTTAATGCCAAAACCAAACAACGCGAATGGTTTTTGAAAGCAATGAGTGGCGAGGACAAAATCATTACTCGTCCTTACCTGGCGTCAACCGGTGACCAAGTAATGTCTCTAGCAACGCCTATCTACAAACAAGGCAAGATTGTCGGCGTTGTTGCTCTAAACATCCTGGTTGAAGACCTGACCAGATTCACCGAGCATCTCACCACAAATAATAAAATCTTCGTCACTCGTGAAGATGGCTTTATCTTAGCCGCACAAAACGCGTCTTTGATAGGTAGAAATATCTTCAACGAGATCCCAGCTTTTGCGAACAGAGACACCACGCGAGAAGAGAGCTTCGAGTACGTTTATCAGAATACAGAGTTCTTGGCAGCAGGCGCTAAAATCAACGATCTTGGTTGGAGTGTATGGGCGTGGGATAAAGAGACCACTGTTAATCAGGACTCAAAAGATAACCTGACTCAAACTCTGATCACCTCTTTGACGCTACTGCTTATTTGCGCGGGTTGCGTGTACTACGTTGTTGAAGTTTTGGTTTACCGCCCACTAGGTGGAGAGCCAAGCGAAATAGAAGCGACCGTAGCTAAAGTGGCCTCTGGTGACTTTACCGCAATCAAACAACAACAGGGCAAAGCGATTGGTATCAATGCTGCGGTTAACGATATGGTCAATGAGCTGAGCACCACAATTGAGACCATCCGTAACTCATCGAACGACCTATTTATCTTTGCCGAAGGCATAACCAACGCAGCCGATAGTGTAAACGCAAGTTCCGCTTCGCAAATGGAACAGTTAGAGCAGACTTCGACGGCAATGAACGAAATGTCTGTCGCTGTAGATGAGGTCGCGCAAAACGCCCACCGAGCTTCAGAAGCAGCGATGCAAGCGGCGCAAGAAGCACAGTCTGGCAATCAAACATTTGATACCGTGAATCACAGTATTGTGAGCCTCTCTCAGGGTATTCAGGAAGTGTCTGATGTGATCAATACCGTGGGTGAGAAAACCTCAAGTATTGGCACCGTACTGGACGTGATCAAGGACATTGCAGATCAAACCAACCTGCTTGCTCTTAACGCTGCCATCGAAGCTGCGCGAGCAGGTGAGCAAGGCCGAGGTTTCGCAGTTGTTGCTGACGAGGTTCGTAACCTAGCTAACCGAACTCAACAGAGCACCAACGAAATTCAAGAGGTGATTACTTCACTGCAACATGAAGCCAATAGCTCTATGGAAATGATGCAGATGAACAGAGAGGCATCAAATGTCACCATGGAGAATGCGAAACAAGCACAGGCTTCACTCAATGAAATCTCGAGCTCTATTACCATTATTGAAGACATGAATACACAGATAGCCACAGCGACTGAAGAGCAAACTCTTGTCGCTGGCGAAATCAATCAGAGTATCGTTGACGTCAATGACAAAGCCCGCGAAACACACAACTTGTCGGCATCAAACCAAGAGAAAGCGTCAGAGCTTATTGCACTGTCTGAGAAGCTCACACAAGCAGTCAGTACCTTTAAGCTAAACCGTTAACATCAGCAAGATTCAACAAAGACTGATTAGGGGAAACAGCTCCCCTAATCACAACACCACAGCTAAACCTCATATCACCCCCCAGGTGATTTGAGTAAACAATTTTTCGAAACACCCCACACAACAACCTTTAGTTATCTCTTTTCCATCTCGGCAAGGAGAGGCTTTTTGCTTTCTAAATTAAGCATATAACTTCACTAACAATAAGGATAAACCTATGAAGTTAAAAAGATTAGCACTTATTACTGCTATGATTTCATCCAACGTTAATGCCTTTCAGGTCTGTAACATCGGAGACGAATATAACGTCTTGGACAGCGAAAGCTTTCATCAGATCCGACAGAAAAACTATGATGCCTTCGGTGAAGGTATTACTCCTGAAAACCTGTTTCCATCAGCGCCAGAGCACATTGTCGACTTAAAACCCTCTCTCTCTGAAGCCAGTGATGTTTTCCCTGAAACTGCCACCTTACTAGAAACAGGCCCCACCTCAGCTGTTACGCTAGCACCTGAGGAAGCTGTAAGGCTGATGGACACTTTGGGCCGTTCAACGACAGGGCTAGCAAAAGGTGCACTGGAAGCTCTGGGACCGATTGGCGACGCGGTTGCCGTTGGGCTTTGGGCAAATGAGGTCGCAACTAGCTTCCAAGATGAATCACGTACCTCTTACGATCGATTTGCCACAGTAATGGGGCTCGTCGATTGGTTTGGCGTTTTAAAGCTGCCTGCGAGAGAGATCGACCGCCAAATTTTGAGTAGTCGCTGGGATAGAATTGCAGCAGGTAACCATTACAGTTATCACGTTCATGAGGATCTCGTTACGCAGCAAGATTTAAGAGACAAAATTTATTGGGCAGAACTCGCCTCAGACCAGCAAGCGATGTTGAACGCCGTTGCACGCGGCTTTGCCACCGATCTTGCCCTCAAATACCAACAACATTATCAAGAAGTGGTAAAAGCTCAGACCATTATGGCGGAAGAGCTGATCACCGCGGTCGATCACGAGCTCCGCAAGGCCATCTTTAGCCAACTGGCTCTCGACCACAAAGACTCTCAACTGTTTGCATCGGACATTGCCTCTAGCTGTAACGAGGAAACTCGAGTGCTGGCAGACCTTTATCCTGATCATGATATTGAAGAGAGTAACTCCCTACCACCAGCATTACCTTCAAAACGCCAAGCGAACCGCGCATTGGCCAAACTTCAGCACTGTCAGCAGAACCTGCTAGATCAAGCCATTGCCAAACTGAATGAGTTGCGAACAGGTCAAATTGAGGGGCTAGACCAAGCTGCAGTTCAACAGCTGTATGCACGCACACTTGCGGCTAAAACACAGATCATCGAAACGGCAGATAATCATGTCAATCTACTGATGAGCAAGCTACAAAGAGAGATGTTCACACAAGGTGATATCGCCATAGAGCGACTATTCCGTTCAGGTTCGGTAGAAACCATGCATAATTTCCTCAAGGGACAAGCCGAGCGCAGCGCCATTGACGAGATGACACGCAGCATTCTGGGGCGCCTAGCAACAACACAAGAAATACGCAACAAAGAGATCGTCCTGCAAAGTGGTTACGAAAAATGCGTTCGTATTGGCATTCTAGGAGGCGATCCAAACTTTAGGGGTTGCGTTGAGTACGCTTGGGTGCCAGCAGAAACTCGCCCATTTATTCCATCTGAAGATACCGTTATTGCTCAGATCTTGCCGCCAAGCAAAGAAGCAGTAAAACGCGTGCTTTTCGATTCACTTAGTAACCTAATTGATCATGGTTGGAATGCCGAAGCAGAGGAGCGTTGGTTGGAACAACAGTTGCTGGATTTTTCTGCGCAGCAACGTCTAAAAAAGCAAGCTGAATTCGACAAACAACAGGTTTATCACTGGTTACTGGACTCAAGCGCAATGCTTGAAGGTGAATGTGGTGGCGGTAGCGCATGTGCTGGGTGGAGCTTGTCTTACCTTCAAAAAGAGAACCTTTCACGACAAGCGTCGCTACATTATATCAACAATTGGCACGCAAATTACTCAGGCAAAGGCGCCTATGTGCATTCGAAGCGCTATCAAAAGCTTGGTGGCTTGATCACCACTGCGCTAGAGAGTGAATGGCAGGCTAAGAGAGCCGTCGAGTTTTATAGCTTCACTTACCCAGGTAGCATTGATCTTCAGAAAAATGCGCCACTGATTTATTCTGCACTGAAATCGTCCTCACTGGATCTTGCTCACCTGCAAGGCAACACGCTGCAACTCGCGAAAGGGATCGTAAAAACTCGTCTTGCTGAAGCGATCAGTGTCTCCGACAGCAACGGTGTTGAGTGGCTACATTCACAAGTGGGCCAATTCCAGCGCTATACATCGATCATCCATTCTCAGCATATCTCTACTGGGCACTACGCCTCTGGGGAAGGTGAAGTCACCGCTCTGTTTTCAGAGATGCTGCCTGCTCACCTTATGCGCTACCTGATTTCAGACATCATCCCTGATAGCTACGATGCGCGCATTGAGCGTTCTATCGACGCCATCTTTAACCCAACGTCTGAACTCAATCAAAAACTCGATAAGTTAAGCAATACAAATGAAAACTTTACCGATAAACCGGGCCGTAGCTGCATGATTTACTACCCATACCTTAAGAGCGCACTGCTTGATGTTGCGTCTGATGATGCTCTGTATTGGATTTCACCTATCTCAGAATGGTACGACGCCGTCACTCGCCAACAGCTCAATATGTTTGGGGCTCTGAAATATGCCGTCATCAATCAGAACACTTTCGGCATTCCATGTGATTTAAGCCCTAACAGCTACCAATACCAATAAAGGGCGGACACTATGAATACTCGTTTTTTATTACTGCTCTGTTGTCTGAGTTTTACGACCTTCTCTCAACCGTTTGATTCGCTCAAACAGCCAAACCGTTCAGAGGAAGAAGTGACCCAGCTAGCAGAAGACTTCAAAGACTGGTCAAAGGCTTCCAATGATTGGCGCTATTCCTTCATCACTGCTAATGAAAAGGAAGCAGTGGAAGACTTTTCCATTTCTGGCTATCAGACCGCTAATGACTACCTAAGAGCCACTGACACCTCAACATGGGGTGTCGCAGGGGCGGATGCGAGGCAGTACATTCGCACGGTTAAATCGGCACTCAACAAGCTGCCAAAATACAAAGGGACCGCCTATCGAGGCACTTGGGTAAAACAATCTCTGCTTAATAAGCTCGAAGAGGGGGACGTGTTGGTCGAGCCAGCATTTACCTCAACTTCGACTCTCCCAGAAGTCGCTAAGCGCTTTTCAGTAGTGCATCCCAACTCCCCGCAAAGGCTCAAGCGAGTACTGTTTGAAGTCAAGATCAATCAGGGGGGGCACACCATTGCTGGGCTTTCGGAATACAGCAAAGAAGCAGAGGTTCTATTTGCGCCAAATGCACACTTTCGAATCACCCAGATAGAGCGAACCTCTAACCACACCTACATTGGCGTGGAAACGGTAAAGGCATCTGCCGCCAAAAATACTCAGAAATATAACCTCTATTCAGGCGAAGAAGTAGAAGCGTCATTTTGGCACTCTCTCGTTTGTACATAAGCTAAGGGTCAAGCAATGAAAAAATTTATTTGGGGGCTTTGCCTCTCTTTATTGACAAGTTTTTCGGCACAGAGTGAGGAGTTTCCAGAGTTTAAAGGCCGTTCACTCTCCTATCAGGCGCAACAACAAATTGCGGATGACCTGATGGATTGGGCAACGACGCACCATGTAAAAGCTGAAAAAAAGATGATCAGTGAAGAGTACTCTGCCATTAAGAATTACGGCCGAGTTGACCATGATGTGGTGAATGAATACATGAGAGCGGGAGAGCCTGAAGGCTACTTATCCGAAATGTTTGGCCGTACATTGAAATCACGCGTATTCCACATGCGAAATGTCATGAATAAACTGCCTAACTACAAAGGTACGGTTTATCGTGGCTCATCCATCAAGAACTCACTGCTCGATAAACTCAACGTGGGTGATATTCTGCATGAGAAAGCGTTTTTATCGACATCAACTCTACCAAGTGTCGCCAAGCACTTTTCTTCAGCCGGTGTTTATGAAGGTGCTTCTGCTGCTCAATTCAAAATTGAACTCAAGTCAGCAGGTCGCGCCATTAACGCGTACACGTTCAAACCAGATGAAGCAGAAATACTCGCGAAGCCAAACACCTACTTTCGAGTAGAAGCGATTGAGCGAGTCTCACCGAAGAAGAACTACATCAAGATGCGTGAAATAAAGAACCCCTCACGGTACCTAAAAGCGGAACCTGATATCCACATTTATGACAGTTACAGCGGTGAAGAAGTCGCGGCTCGCAGCCGCAGTTCACTCTCTTGCCTGTAGTCTAGCGTGCCTGCTACTTTGTAAGCGGCTGATAAAAAAAAGACCATCATAATGATGGTCTTTTTTATTATTGAAGCTGGGGTAATTTAACTACTTGTTTTACGCATTATCTTGCCACAAATGTATTCGCCAATAGGCATCGCTGAGGTCGCCGCTGGCGATGGTGCATTGCACACATGCAAGCTTCTTGGGCTTTCCGCAAACAGGAAGTCATGAACCAAGGTACCATCCTTCAGTACCGCTTGAGCACGAATACCTGCCGGGTAGGGTTTGAAGTCAGACACAGTGATGCTTGGGCAGTACTTATTAACCAACTTTAGATACCCCGCCTTCCACCACGAGTTTTTGAACTCAACCAAACCGGTTTTTAGGTGCTTAGCCGTCACCTTCCAAAAGCCAGCAAAGCTCAGCATCTGCAAGGTATCCTTAACACTAAAATTCAACTTACCGTAGCCTTCCCGCTTCCACCCTTGAACCGCGTTAGGCCCTACCGTTACCGAGCCATCAATCATGCGTGTTAAATGCACACCGAGGAAAGGCAGTTCAGGGTCAGGGATCGGATAGATAAGTTGGTTCACCACTTGGTTATGTTTAGGATCAAGCTGATAGTATTCACCGCGATAAGGGAGGATTTGGAAGTCAGTTTCAATACCAAGCATCTTGGTCATTCTGTCCGCCATTAGGCCTGAGCAAGTGATCAAAAATCGACTGTTCAACTGCAAGGTTTGCCCATCCACTTTGCAGGTTAACTGAACCTCATCGTCTTGCTCATCAGCCAGGATAACTTCCGTGCCTAAACTCAACTCCCCACCCGCCTCAACAAACTGCTGAGCCATCACTTCAGTGACTTTTTTGTAGTTTACGATACTGGTGGTTTTGACGTAAATCGCCCCTAAACCAGTGATGTTCGGCTCGGCGAGTTTGAGCTGCGCTTGGTCCAATAAATCGACATCAATATCGTTATCATGACAGCGCTGATAGAGCGCGTTCATGCGCTCAACTTCTTGCTCATTGGTCGCAACCAATAACTTACCGCAGTTTTCGACGGGGATATCATGTTGACGACAAAACGCGATAGTACGCTCTGCGCCTCGCTTACAGAAATCCGCTTTCAAGCTACCCGGAGCGTAGTAAACGCCAGCGTGAATCACACCACTGTTGTGACCCGTTTGATGCTGCGCAAAGCCACGCTCCTTTTCGACTAAAAGGATACTTTTATCAGGGTGAGCTTGTTGCAGTTGCCATGCCGTCGACACGCCAACAATGCCACCACCAACGATAATATAGTCGTATATTGAGTTCATAATGTTCCTACATTCAGTCCTTTAAATTATAGGGAAGAAGCGACAGTATCAGGCTCGGTTTGAGGCAAAGACTTTTGCTCTTCATCCGACGGCTTTTTCACTTGATTGATATCGTACTTACGACCGCTGTAGATGAAGATAGCAACAAACAGTGCCACACCGACCAGGCGAATCACGATTGACACATCAGGCCAAACTAAAGCCACACCTAAGGCAATCAATACCGCGCGCAACACAAGATTGATTTCGCTCTCGAGGTAACCTTCAATCGCTGCAATAAATGCATAAGTACCAATAATAGCAAAGCCACCAGTCACTAAAACCGAGGTCACATCCCAACTTACCAAGTTGGTGTAAGCGATAAGCAGTGGCACCAAGTACAAGCCTTTAGCGATCTTCCATGCCATTAAGCCCGTTCTCATTGGTGGCGTTTTAGCAATTGTCGCTGCCGCAAAAGCGGTCAAACAAACTGGTGGCGTCACGTTGCTGTCTTGCGATAACCAGAAAATGATTAAGTGTGCAGACAATAGAGCAAGGCTAATCGCTTCCAAGCCTAAGCTTTGCTCAAGCAGCGTTTCCACAAAATCAGCGGGCACTAACGCAATCAGTTCTTTTGCAGTTTCCAGAGCCATAGGTGCGTTAAGCAGTTCCAGCTTTTCTGGTGCTGCCAACATGAAAATTGCTTTCGCCTGCTCTGGTAACTGACCCGAAACCAACAGGTCAAGCAGCTGGCTTTCAGCAATTAACTTGTACAAGGCTGGAGCAGACAGAGTACCCAACACGATATAAGCCGCGGTAACTGGCAGGCCCATACCGAGAATCAAAGATGCCAGCGCGATCAAGGCAATCATCACCAACAAGTCACCATTGGCCCAACTATTGATCATCAACGAGAAGGTGTTACCTATCCCGGTGGTGCTGATCACATTGACCACAAGGCCAATACCCACGAGTAATACGGCTGTGGTTGCCATGTTTTTTGCGCCTTGAGAAAGCGCTTCGATGATCGCCTTTGGTCCCATTTTATGGTTTTTGGAGAACCACGAAGCAACCACTACCGAGACGATTGAGATACCCGCAGCGTACGTCGGCGTAAAGCCTTGCACCAATAGAGTCACCAGCACCGCAAGAGGGATAAGATTATGCCAACCAGACAAGAGTACTTTTAATAGAGGCTCACAACCCGAAGAGACTTTTTGTACACCGCTACGCTTCGCTTCAATACGTACGAAAAACGCCACTGACAAAAAGTAAATAAGCGCTGGCAAGAAAGAGACCGCAATGATATCGACATAAGGGATCTGCGTGTAAGACGCCATGATAAAAGCACCTGCCCCCATCACTGGTGGCATCAACTGCCCACCTGTTGATGCAGCAGCTTCCACACCAGCAGCAAAGCGTGAAGGGAAACCCGCTTTTTGCATCAGAGGAATACTGATAACGCCTGTCGACACCGTATTAGCCACGCTAGAGCCAGACACTGAGCCCATCAAACCAGAGCCAATCACCGCAATAAAACCAGGCCCACCGATCACTTTGCCCGCCGCCGCGCGAGAGACATCAATAATGTAGTCACCGACACCCGAGCGCACTAAGAAAGCGCCAAATAGGATAAACATGAATACGAAGGTCCAGCTGATTCTAGAGATAGAACCAAACATACCTTCCGATGAATAAAAGCTTCGATAGAGCAGTGTCTCAAGGCTCAAACCAGGAAAGTGGAAGATGCCACTGGTCCATTGCCCCCACACCACTACGTAGCTCAAACACACCAGAATAAGTACAGGAATAAACCAGCCCATGGTACGACGAATCAGCTCGATGACGATAGCAATCGCCAAGATAGAGAAGAACCAATCACTGGCGATGAACTTCACGCCTCGCTCATAAAGTGCATCCTCTGCAAAGGGGATATAGATAAGGCAAGCCAATGCTGCCAATGCGATCCCGATATCGACAGCAAGTGCCACCTTGCTCTTTTTCAGCGAGATATGAGCGGGATACCAAAGCGCACAAATGATCGCGAAACCAGCAAAGTGAGTCGCAGAGATCCAAAGCTCCGGTAAGGTAGATAAGGTATTAAACCAAATGTGTAATAGGGAGAGAATCACTCCCATGGTTGTTATCGCTTTGCCTACCCAAGGAAAATCCGTTCGGGTCGGCAATTCAAATTTTTTCAGTTCCTGCTGCAGCGAATCGCTCATAGAAAACTCCTGCTCTCTACAACAAAATGCGCAGAGAAAATCCATAAAATATGCAGGCGCACGAACCCATTCACAACGTGAACGCGCACCTAGCGGTTAAGCCATTAAAGATTGGGGATCGACCAAAACAGTTAGTCGACGAAAGCCGTTAGTTAACGATCAACTCAGAAGGAAGCTCGATGCCCACTTCTTTGTAGTAACGTGCTGCGCCCGGGTGAAGTGGAACAGGCAGACCTGCAATCCCTTTCTCAAGCGCCATGGCTTTGGTTGCTTTGTGGATACCTTGTAGGAAAGGTAGGTTTTCATAGATAGCTTTGGTCAGTTGGTAGACATCTTCTTCTGAGATATCTTCACGAACCGCTAGGAAGTTAGGTTGAGCGATTGTAGTGATCGGTTTATCAACACCTGGGTAGGTATTGGCAGGGATCTCGTACTTGGTCCAGATGTTGTAATCGCCATTCGCTTGTTTGATCTGTTCATCGGTAAACGACAGGATTTGAATATCTTCACCTAGAGCTGCAAAAGCTTGGGTTACCGCGCCCACAGGTACACCTGCTGGGGTGTTCATGCCATCAATGGTGCCGTTTTGCAATGCGCTCGCGCTACCACCGTAACCCATAAAGGCAAGTTTAAATTGTTCTGGGTTCACTGATAGGCCCTTCATAATCTGACGACCTGAGTTTTCTGTACCTGAGTTTTTCTTACCGATAGAAAATTTCTTGCCATTCAGATTTTCTAAATCACTCATGGTGCCTGTTTCAGCTAGGTCCGAACGAACAATAAAGTGTTCAACATTTTGCCAAAGCATAGAGACAGAGCGCAGCTGAGTTTGGCTACCCGATTTTTCGTATGGCCCTAGTCCCTGCCAAGCCCACGCGCCGTACAAGCCTTGCAAGATAGCAAACTGGGCTTCATTTTCATTCAGTAGTTTTACGTTCTCGCCCGACCCTGCAGAACTGATAGCCGCCAAAGAAAAGTGCTGCTTCGGCGCAAGCTTAACTTTACTCAATGTCGCCAACGCTACGCCTACAGGGTAGTAAGTGCCGCCTGTTGAAGCTGTCGCTAGAATATAGCTGCGCTCTTCTTGAGCAGAGGCGTTGCTGATAAGGCCAATAGATGCCATTGCGATTGCTAAAGTTTTAACTAGCTTGTTGTATTTCATTGTTACTCTCCATGTAGAGTTATTCACGTTATAGTTTTGTTAACAACAACAGCCAGATAGCAAGCACAATGCCAAATTTTAAGTTATTGATTTAAATAAATTTAAATAAAAAGATCAATAACGGTAGGCGGATTATTGCTTATTACATACTGATGGCATGAGCAATTTTTTGCTTACTAAAAAAGGGCATTAACATCTATATAAAGTTAGCTACATCACACTTTACGTGAGAAATGTGACCAACAGTTATAAAATCGCAAATACAGAGTGAGCCATTTATTGCTCATTAACTTTCAATAAACACTACAGTCTTGTTGCTCACTAAGATTCGACATAGTCGCTTCGATTCAGCGCATAGCGCACCATTTTTTGGTTCAATGTTCGGCGAGGTAGATCTAAGTCTTGCATCACATCATTAATGCGCCCTTGATAACGCACTAACGCATCGTGAATCACCTTACGTTCGAAACTCTGTACCTGCACCGCCAACGGAATTCCCGCTGTGGCAGATTCCGTTACCGAATTGGGGCGACACGCCAATATATCCCCAACCGTTAGGCTTTCATCCAACGCAAAACGAATCGCAACATTGCGAAGTTCACGTACATTCCCCGGCCACGCATACGACAATAAGGCATGGCGATCCGCTTCACTGGCTACTCGAGTTTCGCTGTTCGCTTCTTGAGTAAAGTGTTCAAAAAGAATCAAAGCGTCATCCTCACGCTCACTAAGCGGAGGCAAGTGCAACTGGGCAACGTTCAGACGATAGAATAAGTCTTGGCGAAAGTCAGGATGATTCAATAAGTCACATTTCGAGGCAGATACTACCCTCAAATCAACGTGTTGCTGCTGGTTACCCCCCACACGCTCAACGACATTGTCTTGTAAAGTTCTTAGCACTTTGACCTGCATAGACAAAGGCATGCTCTCGATCTCATCAAGGAAGACCGTGCCTTTATCAGCAAACTCAAGCTTACCGATGCGTCGCTTAGCTGCACCAGTAAAGGCTCCGGCCTCATGCCCAAACAGTTCGCTCTCAAACAAATTTTCAGGAATGGCACCACAGTTAAGCGGTACAAAAGGGTGTCTTTTTCTCTCGCTAAACTCATGCAAGCAAGAAGCGACCAACTCTTTACCACAGCCAGTTTCACCGTAGATGATCACATTAGTGTCTATGGAAGCCACCTTCTGTATCTGTTCGCGCAGTTCACACATCACCTTACTGCGACCAATCAGGACCTGCTCAATACCCTTTAGGTTATTTAAGTAGCTTTGACGGTTAACTCTGTCTTGGCTGCTTTGATATTTCTCGACCGCTTCAGAGACAGTTTGGGAGAGACGCTCAGGATCAAATGGCTTTTCGATGAAATCATAGGCGCCTTGATGTAACGCCTTTACCGCCATATCAACATCGCCATGCCCGGTAATCAAAATAACTGGAACTTCTGGCACCAAACTCTTAAATTTCCCAAGTAATTCCACCCCATCAATATCGGGCAAACGCACGTCACTAATGATGGTGTGAAAATCGCCTTGCTTTACTGCGCTTAACGCATCTTGCCCAACCTCAAACGCAGTGACGTCGAAGCCGGCCAACTGTAACCACTGGCTGGTTGCTTGACGCACAATCGCATCATCTTCAATCAAAGCTATACGTTGCATGGTTTGTTCCTAACACTTGAACCAAATATGCCGCCCACGGTATTCAAAAACCGAGCAGACGAAAAGGAGCTAGCTCCCACTTTGAGTAACACCTCTTTAACTGTTTTATGATGTTTGTTAGCTTCAACTTGTTTCACTCTCCACCTGCTCAAAAAGCAAACATAACACAGCCTTAAACCACTAATTTAAAAGGGATTTAATCAAGAATGATGAATAACAATCGATATTGGTTATTTCTATTTGCCTGTTTAATTATTGGCTTAGTGCAGGTCACAACCAAAAACGGAATCAGCCAGTGGAAACTTGAACAAGCGCAACGTTATGCTGAGCAGCGCTTCCTTGGCTACATCGCTGAAGCAAGGCGAACACTAAAACGTTTCTATTATCTGCCCTACCTAGTCACCAACGACGAAACCACGGTTCGCTTTATCGATGGTGAAGACCGCCTTGAAAAACGCATCAAAAAACAGCTCATTCAATTAGACAAAGCGGCGAATACCAAAGGCTGGTATTTACTCTCCGATACGGGCGATTTACTGGTTTCTAGTGTTGAGAGGAGCAAGCTGAGTAAAAAGAACGCCAACACGATTGTGTCTAAGATCCACCAGCAAGGTGGGGCAATTTCGGTGGTGACCAAAAACAAAGGCGTTACCCCAGACTACTTTATTGCCGCGCCCGTTTATCGAGCTTCTGATGTAGTAGGCATTGTTGCGGTGCAGATTGATTTGTCGCTGCTGACCGATCAATGGTTCGCCGATGGCGAAGCGGTACTGTTCCAAAACCCTCGAGAACAATTTTTTCTCTCAAGTGACCACAAACTCAGTGCAGATTGGTTTAACGACACCTTCAGTTCTCAGCCTACTGCCACCAAACGCGAGTTGTACGATCAAACCCACATTCGCGTGTGGCGACTGCAAGGTAAAGACTATCTGATTCAGTCGATCAAGTTAGACGACCTCAACTGGCGTTTAACCTACCTCACCCCATTAACTAGCCTCAACCAAACTACGAATTGGATAAGTTGGAGCGTGGCGGTGGGCTGCCTTTTCATCATGCTATTGCTGGTTATTCGCTACCAAAGACGCCAGAAAAAACTCAGCAACCTACGAATCCAAAAGCTGATTGAAGAGTCTGAAAAACGGTTGTCTGGAATGATCAACAAGACACACGTTGGACTTGTGCTGATCGATAAACACGGTCACATCCACGACATTAACTTGATGGCGAAAAACTACTTCTGCCTATCCGACTCCATGATCAGCAATATCAAAGCATGGCAACTTTTTGAGGCCGGGAACCCGAACTCGACCACTTTGCAGTTGCTGAAGAACTTAGATCAATACCAAGAACTGGCCGAGATCACCAGTGTTGAAACTATGGCAAGACGCAGTGACGGCAGCAACTTCCCGGTGTTGTTCTCCATTAGCCCCTTTCCTTGGCATGCTACTACCTATTACCTGTGTACTGTTATTGATATCAGTAAACGTAAGAAAGCGGAAATCGCGGTACAGAAAGCCAATAAAACACTTCAATTGAGAGTAGAAGAGCGAACGCAAGACCTAAAAGACGCACAGCAAGAGTTGGTAGAATCAAGCAAACTTGCCGCATTGGGGCGTATGTCGAGCGCGATTACTCATGAACTCAATCAACCGCTTACTGGCCTAAAAACCTTGCTTTCAAGTAATCAATTACTGATGGAGAGAGGCGAGACTAAGATGTTGAAAGCTAACATGGACCTGGTGATGAGCCTGATCGACAGGATGGCCAACATGACGAGTCAGCTGAAGTCCTTCGCCTTTCAAAGATTGGAAAAGCCTTATCCGGTTTCACTAACAGACGCACTTCAAGAAACCCTGCGCATACACCAAGCCGCGTTAGAACGTGTCGATATTCGAGTACGTGTCGCCTCTAATATTTCAATGGTGATGGGAGAAGAAGCACGACTTAGACAAGTACTCGGTAATCTCTTAAGCAATGCTATCGATGCCACGCAAAATCAGTCAACAGCGACCATTGTTATCAGTGCTCATACCGAACAAGAGCGTGTGATCATCAAGGTGCAAGATAACGGTTGTGGCGTATCCGAAGACCAACTAGAAACCATTTTCGAACCCTTCCACACCAACAAAAAAATGGGCGAAGGGCTCGGACTCGGGCTCGCCATCACCGCCAACAATGTACGCGATATGCAAGGCTATTTGATTGCCAAGAACAACCCAGAACAAGGAATAACGTTCACGCTAACGCTAAAAAATATCGACGATAAACATGAGCAATAACAACATTTACAGGCATGCGCCATCGGAAATCAATATAAAAAATGTATAGTTATAAATTTAAAAAAATTATAAAAACCAATAACCTATTACTATATTTCTCAAGAATATAAAATGTTGACCACTAAGATAAAAATAAATTTACAAATAAAATCATCGTAATTGAAAAATATTTCATTGTAATTACGAAATTAAATACCATAAGATTTCTAAAAGCGGTAATCTAGCGTCATGTATAACTCATCCTTTATCCATTCATCCTCTTGTGTGCTTCCACTTAGCACTCGATATCCTAATTCTGTAGACCAAGATTCGCTGAAAAAGTAATTAACACCAGCCTGCCCCCCGAATAAATAAAAACTATTATTATCAGGAGTGTCAATGTCTTGATGTTTATAACCAGCACTTATACCAATAAATGTATTAAACTTACCACTTGAACCTAAACCATACATATAGTCATACGAGCCAAGGTATTTAGTCAACTTACTCTCACTTGAGTAGGTAACTGTTCCAAGAAATCGGTGAGTATCATTATTAATGATGCCGGATCTAAGCATGTAAGTCTCTTTACTTGAACCACCTAGTATATGGTTATTGTCAGCACTCAACCCAGCACCTACAACATAATCAGAGCTCTTAGCATGTGTTAAGAATGGCAAAATTAACAAAGCAAAAAATTTCTTTCTCATAAATATAAAACACTGTTCAATTAAATTACCGCAATGTTAGTACCTGAAATTTTTAAATCAAATAAAACTTGTTACAATTTGTGTAATCGTTATGGTTTATATTACCAATTGATAGTAGTTTAAAATAAACTCAATATAATAACAGCGAGAAAAATCCCCATGAGAGTGTTACTCATTTCGTCATTAATTTTTATGAGTGGATGCACTGCAATTCCCAAGTCGAGCTCAATGGCATGTATTCCAATTTTTACTACCGTTTATTGTGCAAACTCTTGAACAATATTTTTTGTAACGAAAGGACAATATCTCCAATACAAACATATCAAATTAAAATTAGAGCACTATTCACGCTAACAAAAATATATCCCCTTATTTATAAGCTTTTACTATGTAACGATTTAGCTTACAAAGCCATACAGTAATACGTATAAGACTGCGGAATAATGCTCACCAACGGTCAAAGGCCGATAACAAAAATACTTGATACTGCATGACATAAAAGAGTGAGTAAGAACAATGAACAAATTCGCGAAATCAGCATTGGCACTGGGCTTAATCAGCGCGGTTTCTTTTCCTGCCCTAGCAGCAGGAACTGACGGCGGTGCGTACATCGGTGGCGGCCTTGGTGTGTATCAAGATTCTGATACAGACGGTCAAGGTAACCTAGATTCAGATGGTATGGGTTACAACCTATATGGTGGCTACCAGTTCAACCGTATCGTTGGTGTTGAACTTGGCTACAATGATTACGCAAACTACAAACAGGGCACAGCAAAAGTATCTCCAACGTCTGTTTCCGTATCTGCAAACCTAGGTTACACGTTCGACAACACGATTCGCCTATTCGTGTTGGCTGGTCTTAGCTCTGTTGACCTACACGCAAACAAGAGCGCTGGTTACAATGATGACAGCGGTACAGGCTTCCACTTTGGCCTTGGTGTTGAATACACGCCAATCGAAAACCTAACACTACGCCTAATCTCACAAGCTGATGCCGTGAGCGTAGAAAACTACTACGGTCCATTCAAAACCGAAGATAAGACACTGGCATTCAGCAGTGTTAGCCTAGGTGGTTCTTACAACTTCTAATGTAGCGAACCTACTTAGAACACCCTAACGTAAATAATTCACTTTGCAATCAAAACGGCAAAGTGAATTTTATCATTCCACAGCGCGTAAATATTGCCATTTATGATTCATAGGCACTGGTTAGAAGATATTTAAAAACTTATCACCATACATAAACCTAATTAGAGGTTGAAATTAGAATGAGCTATTGGTTACAGTCTCCTAAACCCTCAGCTGTTGCTCAATACATTGATTGTTATTGGCTAATCGAGAAAACGCCCGACGCTCAAACTCATCAATTTCCGATACTCCCCCCTTCCCCTTCAGCACATTTGATTCTGTCACCCAGCGACCAAGCGTATCACTACACAATAAATCAACAAGTCCAACAAGGAGTTGGCAGCCACCTATTATTGCCCCATCATAAGGCGATAGAACTGGATCACTCGAAGCCGTTTATTCACTTGGGCATCAAGTTCCACGTCGGCGCTTTATACTCGCTCACAATCCCTGATTACCCCCATCAAAGCTTAGATCGCGCTAACACCATCGACCTTGCAGTTCTACTCAACAATTCTGATGCCGATGTAACATCACTGATTAAGCTTGCTCAAAGCGACTTTGAAGCTTGTTGCCAGCAGTTGGATGACTTACTGCTACCTTGATTATCCGCCGCTAGAACCGATAGACATAGCGAGCTCACTCGTAAAGTACTGAGTGTGATAGGTTCGACGCCCATAGCTGAACTTGGTGACACGCTATTTTGTTCTCAAAGAACACTCGAACGAAGCTTTAACAAAGTGACAGGCCTAACGTTAAAGCAATGCCAATCCATGAACAAACTCGAAGCAATGCTCGAATATCTTTATAAGAAAGAGTTGAATGACATAGATTGGCTAGACGTCGCTTTTCAATTTGGATTTAGCGACCAACCACACCTGATTCGTTACTTAAAAAAGACCATTGGCTTCACACCAAATACCTATGTCAAAGAAGGTGGATTAACCATAGATGTATATGGCGGTGTCAGGTCAGAGTAACGGGCTGCCCACACACTAGATCTCTGTCTATCGTGTCCCATTCGTAGCAAGTTTTGTTGAGTTTAGGATTGCGACTCCATATACTGAAAACACCATCAGACGGAGGGCAATAATGAATAATAAAAACAAACACATAGTTTTAATTCATGGTCTGTATATGCCTGCGTTGATCATGCAATATCTAGATAGAAATTTTAAGAAACGTGGCTTTACTACCCATAAGTTTGCCTACAACTCACTGCGATTCCCATCCGCAGCAAAACGCCTAAATCGCTTCGTAAAGTCACGCTTTGATGAGCACGATAAGGTCTATTTCTTTGGTCACTCACTCGGTGGCTTACTGATTCGTCATTACTTCAAATTCTACCAACCACACTTCACTGACACCTGCATCATTACAGCGGGCACACCACACAATGGTGCGACTATCGCGAAAACCCTGTCGAATCATGGATTAGGTTTTATATTCGGTTCGAGCAAGATGATCTTAAGTGATGGCTTAGGCGACTACGATATTGATGTGCCGATTGGCGTGATTACTGGCACCTACGACGCAGGTGTAGGACGCATTGTGTTGGGCAGAAACCTAGGAGATGGCACAGTGACGCTTGAAGACGCTAACCTGCGAGGCGCAACAGACACCTGCGCACTCAAGCTCAATCACACCGCGCTGGTGTACTCTAAGGAAGTAGTCACGCTCTCTACTCAATTTATCGAACACAGAGCTTTCAAGAGGGCTCCCTAGCCCTTCTCCCGCGCCTGTTTCACGAAGTTCGTTAAATACAAAAATACCACTCTATTACAAGAGTGGTATGCAAAGGCTTAGAGCTCAATATGAATCGTTCGCTACAGACGCTTCACTCGTGTTGGTAGGAACACTTCACCAAGCATACAACGTACTGAACCGCCACCAATGTCTTCAATGGTTTTTACGTCGAATGGTAGCAACTTTCCATGAGTCGATAGCTGGGCAAGTTGAGCTGGAGAGAACGCATCGTAAGCCGATTGAGACATCGCGATCACTTTGTCGCCATTCACAGTTTCAAGCTGCAGAATATTGCCACAGAAACGGTTCATCTGATCGATTGAGATCGAGATAACCTGCTTGTCCTTCGCGAGTGACTTGACTACAAAACGGCGCTCAAACTCTGGAATCACTTCATCACAGATTATACAGAAGTTATCACCAATCGCCATCATTACATTGGTATGATAGATCGGCTGGCCAGATGGCAATGCCGTTTGGAACGAGACCACGCGTGAATAACCAATACGCTTAGCGTAATCCTCTAACACTTCACGGTCACAACGTTGAGAAAGCGCGGCATAGATGGTCTTGTTGATGTGATCAATCACCATCACACCCGTACTCTCAAGATAAGAACCTTGCGCGATATAAGACTCTAGCGAATCAGTGTGGTTAACAACGCGACCTGACGCCTCTAATGCTTCAATAAGCGCATTTGGTTTCACTTCATTCTGACGGTTTTCACAGGCCATTGGGAAGGTGAATAAGCTGCCATCGCTACAGGTGCTGAACCAATTGTTTGGGAACACCGCATCTGGCGTTTCCACACCAAGCTCTGGATAATCAAACTCTACAACTTGCACACCCTCTTTACGTAATGAAGCCACCATCGTCTTGAATTCAGACATAGTTTCTAACTTCACCTCAGCTTCAGTGAGGTTAACTCTGTTTTGAAACTCGTTATCACGTGCAGTTTCTTCGTTAAATCGAAACTCTTTTGGCGGCACCATAACAACACAATTGGCGTTTTGAACATTGGTAATGTGAAGTGATTTTTTGTGTAGGTTTAACATTTCAACCGTCTCTATCTTTTATTTACCTAAGAATTGTAAACAAGTTGTTACGGCAAGATTCACTGAAAAGAATAATGATTTGAATATTTATCCAAAACATTTACTGCCAAACCCAGTTTAAACCATAATTTTTACTGCAAGATAACGGCACACCAGAAAGAACCAACAGTTTGCATATCAATTAGAGAATTTGCTGAATAAATATCCGAGCGCTCTTTTCTGTGTTACCGCGAGTTTAGGTTACAATTTAATCCATTTAGCGTTAGGATTATCACCGTTGCATAACAATCAATTACGTTTGAAATAAGCTTAACTCTCCCTATCTGATCCAATCTAAAATAAGCGTCATACACAATACGTTTTGGACCTTTCGCGATAACTAAAACACGGTGTTAAACCAAGCTCTAGAGCCAAGCATTTAAGCCAGAGTGAAAACCAAACTCCATCGAATGATTTAATGCTTATAAGAGCGTATGGGCGCTCATAAAATTTCAAACTAAGACTGTGAAAATTTTAAATTGAGACTATCAAAACAAAGCTGCACGACGATGCCGCTGCATATAGAGACACGAGTTTATAAAGGGAAATCTATGTACAAAAAGTTTGAAGGCTTTACTGAAGCCTTTCCAAAGGGAGAGCCGATACAACCTCCTGCTGGAATACTGGCATTTTGCCGCCACTACACGCGAGGCTTTGAAAAGCCACTCATCTTGCTCGGTATCATGAGCATGACGATTGCGATCATCGAAGTGGCGTTATTTGGTTACATGGGACAATTGGTTGACTGGCTATCAACAAGTAACCCGGAAACCTTCTTAGCTGACAACAAGTCCACTCTTGTGGGCCTTGGGGTGCTGCTGTTGGTCGTAATGCCAATCTTAATCAGTGTCTACTCACTGTTGCTTCATCAAACCTTACTTGGCAACTATCCGATGTCGATTCGCTGGTTGGCGCACCGCTACCTTTTAAAGCAAAGCTTATCCTTCTACCAAGATGACTTTGCCGGACGTGTCGCCACCAAAGTAATGCAAACATCGCTCGCGGTGCGTGAAACCGTGACCAAAATGGTTGATGTGTTTGTCTACGTAACGGTTTACTTCACCGCGATGCTGTTCATGCTGGCCGAGTCGGATTGGCGCTTGATGGCTCCAATGTTGATCTGGTTGTTCGTCTACATCGGTATTCAGCTTTACTTCGTCCCGAAACTTAAAGATGTGTCATCGGAACAGGCGGATGCTCGTTCACTCATGACAGGTCGAATTGTTGATAGCTATACCAACATCGCGACAGTAAAACTGTTTTCACACAGCAAACGTGAAACGGAATACGCTGAAGAAGGCATGGAAGGTTTCCTAGATACCGTGTATCGCCAAATGCGCCTTGTTACTGGCTTCAACATCTGTGTTGAATTCGCTAACTACTTACTGGTATTCAGTATCGCAGGTATCTCTATCTACCTATGGCTCGATAGCGCAATCACTGTGGGTGCCATTGCGATTGCGGTGAGTTTGGCTCTACGTATTAACGGCATGTCGAAATGGATCATGTGGGAGATCGGTGGCCTGTTTGAAAACCTAGGTACCGTGATTGATGGCATTAAGACCATGTCGAAGCCTATCGCTATCGAAGACAAGAAAGACGCGCAGCCACTTAAGGTTCCACAAGGCGGCATCAACTTTGAAAACGTGAGCTTCAACTACGGTGAAAACAAAGGCGTTATCAATAAGCTAAACCTGAACATCAAACCAGGTGAAAAGGTAGGTCTAGTTGGACGTTCTGGCGCAGGTAAATCGACGTTGGTTAACTTGTTACTGCGTTTTCATGATGTCGAAAGCGGTCGTATCCTGATTGATGATCAAGAGATCTCAAGCGTTACTCAAGACTCACTGCGCAGCAATATTGGTATGGTGACACAAGACACTTCACTGCTTCACCGTTCGATCAAAGACAACATTCTTTACGGTCGTCCGGAAGCGACGGATGAAGAGGTGTATGCCGCAACCAAGCAAGCGCACGCGAATGAGTTTATTGAAACCCTAACCGACCCGTTTGGTAACATTGGTTACGATGCTCAAGTGGGCGAGCGTGGTGTTAAGCTTTCTGGTGGTCAACGCCAACGTGTAGCAATTTCACGTGTACTTCTGAAAAATGCACCACTGTTGGTTCTTGATGAAGCGACTTCAGCTCTAGATTCAGAGGTAGAGGCTGCTATCCAAGAGAGCTTAATTGAGTTAATGGAAGGTAAGACGGTTATCGCAATTGCGCACCGCCTATCCACCATCGCAGCAATGGATCGCCTGATCGTTTTAGATGAAGGTAATATCGTTGAAGAAGGCACGCACCAAGATCTGATTAACCAAAATGGTATCTATGCGCAGTTGTGGAATCACCAGACTGGTGGCTTTATCGGTTCCGAGAATTAGGCTTTAAAACATTAATTAGAATAGAACATTAAATGGCGACAATATAACGAAGAATATAAGTACATCGCTTCTAAAAAAACCAGAGCTCATGCTCTGGTTTTCACGATTAGCGTTCAGCTAGCTTGTTTTTGCATTAGGGTATGTATCTTAAAAATCTTACTCAATAATCTTTTATTTTTTGTTTATGTAGAGAAAGAGATAAGCCCCACTGTAACATATCAGGCATTTTATGAGTGAGTAATTTTACTTACGCTTTAATCCACACTGAGTACGGCAGAGTTACACAAATCGTCGCTTTCAAACTGAGTAACATCACCTGCTACTAAATTTGGAATAGGAAACAAACGCACAGTTAATGGTTTATTCAACCTATAGGCCATTGTCCCTGTATCGCGCATTAACGCTGAAATTTTATCTATTGATGTGTTACCTGGAATCGGTACTGTGTCTAAACCGATACCACAGACGGCACTATTAGTAAGTAAGGTCAGAATATCAAAATCACTAGTCATGGTTCTCTCAGCAAGCCCTGTATCCTCTGTCAATGCGAGCATTAAGCCTGAAAATCCAACTAGATTAACGTGAGTCATTGACTTAAATACGCGAGTTAACAATGAAGAGACCTCAACTGTACCAGCGGCCCCAAAGTTTTTAACGCCTAATTCTTTATATACTTCCACCATACTTGCGCAACTTTTAGACGGTGCAGCAGAACTATCAAAACCTGCAAAATTGAAGCTATCTGTTGTCGTTGAATCTAAAATAAGTTGGTTAATTTCCTCGATATGATAATGCAAAGCAGTTTTCATTGTGTCAAAATATATTTTGAATGCTTCGTTATGGTTTTTAATATTATAATTTTCATTTATATCTTTTAATACTTGCACTAAAAGATCTGGTGTTTCCAAACCAATCACAAAGCTATCCTCAAGCTCTGAACGGTGGTAGCTTGCAGGAAAATATGGGATAAATGGTTTACAGTTAAAATTAACTGTAAAATTAAAGTTACCTTCACCATGGCTAGTTAATACACTAATTCTTTTTACGGTTGTTGCTGCTAAGTCAATCATCTCATTATCAAGAATACCAAACTCATCAGGTGATACATTAACGCAAGCATTACACAAATCTCCGAAGTCACGTATTAATTCAGGAAGAAGGCTAAGCTCATGTTTAGTTTTAACTTCACCGATAGCAAATCTAATACGTAATCCGCTTTTATTATGGCTATTAATCAATTTACTTAGTAGAGTTAAATCAGCTTTAGCACTTTCTATATTTAAAGTATTTAAGTATTCACCAAACGGATTGGTGACAATACGAATAGATTGAACTATATAGCCCTGACTAATAAATTTTTCAGATAAATTATTAAAAAAATCAGCAGCTTTTTGTATTTGACTTCTCCAAGTTTTTTTATCATTTGTTAATGACAAAAAAGTAGTAATAGTTCTTATTTTACACAGTTCTTTGTTTTTGAATTCCATACACAACAACCTTAATTGACTAGCGGTTTCATTTATTTTTTCATTAATCAAAGCTAATAGTAGTCATTCAGCGGCTGTTAAGTAAGATACAATTTCTGATCATTTTTAGTGTACAGAATGGCTTTGCTGCGTAATTCGCACGTAAAACTGAACGCCCTAAACTGAGGAGTCATTAGACAGCGGACTGAGTTTTTAGCATGACTTACTCGATGCCTTAAACACAGTATAAGTATCGCCAACCTAGCGTAGTGATTTTTTAGTCTTAGCTCCGATCTAATAGCTGTTTTACTCAGCAAATATCTGTCTCTGATAAAGAACGTTTATGATTTGGACAAAGAATAGAAAGTGGCTGTATTGGGGGCTTGTTGTAGACATCTCAATTAACTGTTATTCATCACTGAACGAAGTTTTACGGCAAAGTCGCTTGGTGATCACATAGGAGCACTTGGATTTGAGACTCACTTTTGAACACAAATTTGCTCGTGGCTTTGCTAAATTGGTTATTTATGAATAAAGGTATGTAAAGTCGTTTAACTTAGTGTCCAGTATTGGTCGTGCTGTTCATATTGCACTGGCCCCAGAAATTTCTAATGAGTTCACGCACTCAATGATCAAAGCCATCAATAACATGATGATGGACATGTTGGCTGCAATTTCTCGAAAGGATTATGGAGACAGACGCCGACGCCAAAAACAAGGGATCGAGAAGGCTAAGTAAGAAAGAGGGAAGTATCAAGGAAGAAAGCCAGATTTAGAGCTGCATGAAAAAATCTACAAGCTTAGAGTGGGTAACCAGATGAGCATTAATGAGACAGCCAAAATGATAGGCGTCTCAGCGAGAACAGTTGTACGTGTCGTTAAGAAGATGAATGCTCAGCGTGAAGGTGAGTAGGTATGCATTGCTTGTCACTAAACAGTATGTATTGTAATTCGTCAGCGGTGGTATCTATCAAATTTTGCATGCAAAATTTGGAGGGGAGGGTTAGTAAAATTAGTTACAAATTCCCTTAGTTGCCATTATGTTTTCTTAACTGTGCGGATGTGGTGTTGTCGATCACTTGCTGCTGATAGGACCCTGTAAATAATTCTGTGTAACTGCTCTTGGTTACAAGTATTCAGTTAATCGATCTTCGAACATAATCATAAAACGGTTT